>CAYJVA010000120.1:0-2562 GCA_964373465.1 uncultured Gammaproteobacteria bacterium | reverse complement strand
GGTATCTACAGCGTGTGGATGGGAGCTCCGAAAACGGTTGGATTCAATCTTGTGTCAAGAGACACAGATAAATTCATTCGTTCTTTCGTTGACCCTATGATGCTTGATAGAGCTCACGGAATTATCGTCGTGAGCGGTTCTTTCCGCATCGCGAGTGAAAAGTACGGAAATCGTAGCATGTTGTTTGTTCCGCTTGAAGCGGGACACGTAGCGCAAAATGTTCATATTTCCGCTTTGGAGTCTGAAGTAGCAACAGTTGAGATCGGCGGTTTTGTAGAGGAGTTACTTGCAGAAGCAATTGAACTCCCGAAGCATTATCGTCCTCTCACAACCGTAGTTTTCGGCCACAAGGACAAAGGAACTCAGGATAATGTCTCAAAGCCGAAAATCGAGGTTCATTGGGCTGTCCCAATGGCTGGTCAGTATCGATTACCGTTTAGCATAGCATTCGCAAGGATGCCTTCTAAAGCCAATGAAGACTGGTCATCAGGAAGGGATATTTCCTCGCGACTTGCGCAAATCAAGGCTGTCGCTGAGACAAAAGAGCGGGCCGCTTGTGGGTGCGTTCATGACGCACTCATTCAAGCAAAGATCGCTGATCTTGAGACAGCAGTTGACCCAAGATATATCGTCAAGTTCCACCCATCGCAGTATCGTTTGAAGGGATTTCCTTTCAAACCTTTCAGCGAACAAGTGGAGTACAAATGGGTCAATGGGAAAGACGAGTTGCAAGGATCAAAAGTGCATATTCTTGCAGATTGCGTCTATTTTCCCTACTATCCGAAGACACCACCGTACGCTCATGCGAACTCGTCAGGCGTTGCAGCACACCCAGAAAAGCAACAGGCGATCAAAAACAGCGTTCTCGAACTCGTTGAGCGAGACGCATTCATGATTGCTTACCTTGCAAAACTCACTTTTCCAACTGTTTCAGAAAAAACTCTGTCTGAGAGAATTCGGAAACGAATCAGTAGTCTTAGAAAAAGTGGGTTCAAAGTGTGGGTCAAGGATTACTCTCTTGATCTCGCTCCAGTTGTGTTCATCTTTGCTCAAAATGTGGAGCTTACATTCACGACATGTGCGGCATGTTCCGATTTTGATATCGAGATGGCACTCGATCATGCTCTCATGGAGATCGAGTCATCAGTTCTGTATTGTCTTGCAAATGGCTCATCCAAACAGGTCGAATTGTTAAAAGTTCGATTTCCAAGTGACCACGGGAGGCTTTACGAACAGAGACAATTCTTCCAGAAAGCCGACTTCTTGGTTGTAGGTCAGAACACGGTCGCATTTCAAGATGTTGGTAGAGATGTCGCTCGCTCATGGCAAGAATTGCTCGATCGATTTGTAGCAAAAGGATGGCCGCTCGTTGTGATTCCGCTGAACCTTGCTAAAGAATTCGGCGGGAACAACGAATTACACATTATTCGTTCAATAGTGCCGGGGATGGTGCCGATCAGTTTCGGTTACCGAGAGGAACCCTGTGGTATGGAACGGATACGTGTAGTGGCAAAGGAAATGAGTGATGTCTCGGTCTCGTATCGGAACATGCCAAAGTTTCCTCATCCCTTCACGTAAACACGAGGGTGGAAGCACAACCATGTGCTTCCACCCTCTTTTCTTTTTTGTTATCATTCGAATATGTCTAAAGTTAATGTTGTAAAAATATTTTTTTGTTTCCCAAACTCTATCATAAAGACTAAGGGTGTATTTGTCGATGCTCTTATTCGTGATGTCCAGCTAGATAAAAAAATAGGATATGCTGGCTATCTTAAGAAAGTATATTTACATAAGCATCTATTGGATTACTTCAATAGTAAAAATATAAATACATACAGGCCGTTACTAGCTGATAATAAAAATAAAATTGAGAAAATTATTAAATTAGCTACACAAAAATACCTTAAGCAGTTGTCGCCATTCTCCCTTTCTGTATTTATTTTCCCTTGGCTTGGTGAAAAATACGATACAACATTTGGAGGGGTAAATGGATTTGCTCCATACGCAAGTACGATTCATCTATTTATCTCTCTAACAAAGTTCTCCTCTCAATCATTAAAAGAAACTCTCACTCATGAGTTCAATCACGCGGTATTTTTTTACTATCACAAATCATCTCTGGAATTAAATCTTCTGGAAACTTTCGTATTTGAAGGTCTTGCTGAAAATTTTAGAGAAGAGGTCATGGGAGGAAAACCTTCTCCATGGTCTACTGCACTGAATAAAAAGCAATGTATATTGACACTTTTATCGTTAAAACAATCCTTACATTCGAGAAAATATAGTTTGTATCGTAATGTCTTTTTTGGGGGTAAAAAGTATAAACGATGGACGGGATATTCAATTGGATACAATATAATTAAATCATTTCGTGAGGCTTATCCCGAAAAGTCATGGAAAGAAGTTATGAAAATGAAACCTGAAACCATTTTTGTGATGTCTCCTTTTACAAAAAAAGAGGTGTGACGAATCTATTTCGTTACACCTCCATGTATGGGGGTCATTTGCACTTGGTGCATCTTCCAGACCCACAACGATCGCTCTTGCCTGCAAACTTGCTTG
>CAYJVA010000119.1:0-2585 GCA_964373465.1 uncultured Gammaproteobacteria bacterium | reverse complement strand
GGTAAATATATGTCGTTCAGAATTTCGTATTTCTCATAATTCATTCCGATTTTCTTTATTCTTGGTTCCAGCTTTTCATTCTCTACCCCCAACAGCTCTCGATCGGTATAAAATTGCTTTTGTGGATCTAAAACCAAAATACTAATGTTATTTTTATTCTTGGCATAACCAAGAAGCATATAGGCCGCGGTAACGGTTTTACCCGAACCAGTTTTGCCAAAAACTCCTATGTGGTAAGCGTCTCCGGCACCGGCCTCATTATTTTTTGTATCAGTTCTATCAAAGTGCTTAAACCAAAGAGGCAAATCCACATCCGTACCATAAACCTTCCCCAAAAAGGTTATATCCTTTTCGTGATTTTTCATTAGGGCAGACATAACCTCATTATTCATTTTTTGTATTCTTTCGCCTGTAGATGGTGAGGTTCCAAGGATATAACTCTCGGGAGTGCTTTTGCCAAGGTTGTAACACGCTTGGACGCTGATTGTCGCAATTCTATTGTCGGCAGTGCCACTTAAGTGAGGCAATCTCCCGTGTCTCTTTATTACGCCCTTAAACGAGGGGTCTTCATGCCATCTATTTTTTGTTTGTATCTCAATTATTTGTCCTATTACCAAGATATTTTCACCATCTTCTTCTAAAACGGCGTAGGCCATTTGTCCCAAGGTTCTTTCCGTTTTGCTTTCCTCCGTAATATCTATGGTTATGTCGAGAGTATTACTGGGAGAGCTTGTTATTCCAACAGCATTTTTACCCTGACTTTTGATTACGTCCAGCAGGTGTTCGGAAATTGTTTTTTGTGGTTTATCCATGGTATTTGATTATAATTTAGTCCTGTAATTAAACAATAGATTAAACTTTCCTTTATCTATTTTAAGTGCCGGTGAAAGTTTAATCGCTTCCTCTATCGCAAACATTCCGGTAGAAATACTTTTCGCCATTAAATCTACGAGGTATTGTGGATACGGCTCTCTTATTTCAGGGAAAACTATTTGTCTTTTAATGCTCAAAAGATATTTCTCTAGTCTTGCCGTGTCTTGTGCTAACGATTTTTTAAGTTCGATTCTGTATGCGGGGCCATCTTGATACGGCTTATAATATGTAAAATAAAGTTCTGATTCTTTTCCTTTGGTAGTTAGGGGCTGAATAGCTTCTGCAAGCGCTTGATTCAATTCGTCTCTCTCCGTAATTTCCAAATTACACCTAATGTGTAAATCGTTCCAAATTTTCCTTTTTTCTTCGGTACTTTGACCCACCGATAAAGGTTTTAGATATTCGTCTTCATTTAATCCTAAAGAAAAGAATGTTTTGTCATCAATTTTAATTTTGTACTTTGATAAGAAGGCATCAATAATATCCCGAGAAGAACTATATTTAGCTAATGCAATAATCCGGTCGTCGTTGAAAGCCGCTTTTATGATATCTGGTATATCGGGGATAATTTTTTTGTAAGTTTCTTGAAGAAAATCTCGTAGAGCTTGTGCATATTCCTCTCCAACACTTTCATCCTTTGCTGACAACATGCTATTGATTTTGAGAATAGAGGTGAAATGTGCCCCGTCCATGATTCTTATATCATGTTCCGCATTTGCTAAAACGCTTAACTCCATTAAAAACATGACCCCCTGTCCCAAACGTGCGTTTGCCTCGTCGTGCGATAAAGCTGTCTGCCATTGATAATATTGATTTTTGTCACCACCCCAATCCTTGGTTGTATCTTCGGTCAATCCTTCAACGCCGACTGCTACAGCTAACAACAAATCCGATCCAGTCATTTTTTCTAGAATAAAACTTCCATCTACGGCAATAAGAGAGGTTGAATATTCTGATGTAGATAGTTTTGACAACTTGCCCGAATTTCTTAAATGATCTATGCCCTGCTTAATTGGCTCGTCCTGAATATCAAACATACTGTTCATTTTTTCTACCGTTGTTGGCACGCGATCTAAAATTTTTGCCAATAATTCATCTGGCAAATGTGCATAGTTTCGATTTTCTGATTGGTTCTCCATGTTGGGGTTTAGATATTTTTGCAGAGCTGTTTATACTTTTTCAAATCCTTGCGGGTCTGCTTGATAAACTCATCTCCTGAAAAATCGCAGTATGTTTTATCTTTATCAGCATGTGGTATTGCCCAACGGTCTTTCCAAAATTGTGTCATCTCTGAGACATTACGATGACGCCAAACAGGTTTTTTGTTCAACTGTATTACTTCTTTCAAATTTTTCACCATTGGAAAAAGATAAACAGCTCGTTCGATTCCGTGAGTAATGCCATTCGCAAAACCAAGTAACTGCAGGGCTTGATCTATAAGACGCATTTTCCGTGAGGGTCCGTTGCCAAATCCACGTTCCGTTTCAAAACCCCTCTTTTTAAGGTACGCCATCAAATCTTCATAAAGCGCATTTGGTATGTGGAATGTTCCACTTCCTTTCGTGTAGCCAATAAATTCGGAAACTACCTCTCCTTGAAACTTCAGTCGATTATAAACACTACTTTTGCCGTATGCGCCCGTGGTGGTAATAAATAGCAGGTTGGATGGTAGCTTCCTATCAAGTAGAATTGTTTTTTGATCTTTGTACTTT
>CAYJVA010000118.1:0-2593 GCA_964373465.1 uncultured Gammaproteobacteria bacterium | reverse complement strand
TGTCATCACCTCAACGTGGAATAAAGACTTTCTTCCAACATAGACAGATAACAAATCACGGATCGTCACCAAACCAATCGGATTTCTGTCATGATCTACGACCACCACACTTCCCACTTCTCTTTGCAAAATAAGTGATGCTACTTTACTCAAAAGTTCATCTTTATATACTGTCACCACACTCGTTTTCATTATGGTTGTCACAGGTCGTCGTAAGAAGGGAATCTTGACTCCTTCTCGTGATGAAAAACGCTGTTTCTCACGCGGGACAATCATATAGGAAATCAAGTCAAAATAGCCTACCACTCCTGCGAGTTTGAGGTCTTGAGTAACAACTGCTAATTTTGATATGCGGTGTTTTTTGAAAAGCATCAAGGCTTTTGACAAAAAATCATGGGGAAATAATGACACAAGAGGCGTAGTGTGTTTGAGAAATGATCCCACTGAGACATGAAAATCATTTTCGTTTTTCACTTCATTCAAAAGACGCTTGGCTGATATAATACCCGCAAATATATTATCCGAGAAAACTGGCAAATAATAAATTCGCGAATCTATGATAGTGCGCGCAACCTTTCTTAACGAAGAATTGATATCAATGCGAGGAGGATGCATAAGACAATGTTTTACTTTTGTATTTGCTGGGTAAGACTTGAGAATCATGCAATAATAGGGATTAACTAATCCAACAAAAGAATCACTATCATCAAATACAAACGCGGAATCATGAGATGAAGAAAAAAGAGAAAAAATATGTGAGAGTGTGTCTTCAAGAGACACTTTAATGATATTTTTTGTTTTATAGACCTTTTGTATAGTCATATATAAGTCTGGTCAATGTTTTGACACCCCACCCCGTCGCTCCCTTTTCTCTCATCCCTTGAGCCTCACCTTCATTATATGATGCTCCAGCAATATCAAGGTGCGCCCATTTTGTGTGTGAAGATACAAATTCTTGCAAAAAAAGCGCTGCTGTGATGGCTCCCCCGTATCTCCCTTTTGACACATTTTTAATATCTGCGCACATGCTTTTCATCAGACTCAGATATCCTGCGTGAAGTGGCATCTTCCATATCTCTTCTCCTTCATATTGAGCTGATTGTAAAACACGCTCCGTAAAATCTGCATCATTACCAAAAAGCCCAGTGATCTCATCTCCTAAAGCGACCATAATAGCGCCTGTTAAGGTCGCAAGGTCGACTATATACTCTGGTTGAATATATTTTTCAGCATAGGAAAGCGCATCCGCTAAGATAAGTCGACCTTCTGCATCAGTATTGGCAACTTCAATGGTTTTTCCGTTGAGGGCAGTCACAATATCTCCCGGTCGTAGTGCTTTTCCTGACGGCATATTCTCACATGCGGGAAGAATGCCATAGATCTCATCAGGAGAAAAAAATAACTGTTCTTTTTTCAAAAGAGAAAGAGTATGGAAAAACCCCAGCACCGTGGCGCCTCCTGCCATATCAATTTTCATTGTCTCCATAGAATCAGCAGGCTTAAGTGATAAACCTCCAGAATCAAACGTGATTGATTTTCCTATCAGACAAATCTTCTTTGTTTTCTCCTGTTGCCTTTTTTCCTTAGTATTCTGATTTTGAGTTTTTAACTTTTGACTTTGGACTTTGGACTTTAGACTTTTAATTATAATGAATTGAGGCTCATGATCACTCCCTTTTGCTACTCCTAGGAAAGCACCCATGCCAAGTTTTGTACACTGGTTACGATCCAACACTTCGCACGTGATTTCTCCTGCGCTTTCTAAGGCAATAGACCGTGCGATATCAGCTAATGTTTTCGGATATACATGCGACGCAGGTTCATTGACCAAATCACGGGTCAAATAGACTCCGCTGGAGACAGCTGTTCCGAATGATAATCCTCTTTTGAACTCTCGTTCTTTTTGCTTTTTATTATCTTCTTTTGACCCACAATGAAGATAAAAATGCATCTCGCGCACCTCTTTTATTTTTTTTCTCTCTTCAGCTGATTTATAAAGAGTAAAAGAATATTGAGACAGATAGAAAGCCTCAATCAAAATTCTTCCAACCATCTCATATCCATTCATTTCATTATCTTCTATCTGTATGTCGTCAAAATCTACAGAAAGAGAGGCAGAAGAAAGAAATGCGCTCTTCATATATCTAATCACGTTGGCAAATGATCGTTGAAATACCACCATCTGAAATATATTCCTTTTTCCTAATCCAAAAACAATGATTTCTTCGTAAGAAAAATCATTACCCGAAGGGCGATCAACTTCTTGAACAAAAAGAGAAAAGGAATAAAGCTGACTTTCTTTACCAATAAACCCAACTTGTTTTAACTTTTGGGACAGTCTTTGATGAGTTAATTGATCAACTCTATTCAACATTACATTTTTGGATATTTCTTCTTCATATACGGGAATTAATATAGTTTTTCCATGGGGTTTTTCAAGAATATCTTCAAGAAGAACTTTCCAGCGAAATCTTGTTATTCTCTTTTCTATCTGCGTTTGATATGAGATACGCATAGATATGTATATGTCAGTATCATAGACCAGAAAACAAAAGAAGTCAAGGACAAAAAAAATGATATAATAGGGAAGTTA
>CAYJVA010000117.1:0-2631 GCA_964373465.1 uncultured Gammaproteobacteria bacterium | reverse complement strand
CGACTTTCACAGAATCTATTATTTCTTTTTTTGGAGCTTTTGTCGTAATCATCATACCTACTTTGGGAATATGAGTAAAACCAGATAAAACAAATGGAGTAGAGGGATAGACTTTTTTAAGATGTGTCCCGATATCGCTTATTAATGCTTTTACTTTGATGTGCTCAGAGTCTGTGTAAATGGTATCTCCAACATGAAGGCAACCGTCTTTGAGAATCACTGATACGCTCGTGCCTTGACGGTCTTTTTTGGATTCAATAATTATTCCTTGCGCAGGATTATCTTCTCCAAATGTCAATTTTTTTTCTTCTGCGACGATTAATATCGTCTCAAGAAGATCCTGTACACCTGTTCCTTTTTGAGCAGATATGAGAACTACTGGAATATCTCCTCCCAGTTCTTCAATCATGACATTATGTCGGATAAGGTCTTGTTTGACTTTTTCAATGTTGCCCCCGGGAAGGTCTATTTTATTGATTGTGACAATGAGAGGAATTTTGGCTGTTTGTATGTGAGTAATCGACTCAATAGTCTGGGGCATCACCGAATCAACAGCGTCAACGATAAGAAGAGCTATGTCTGCGACTTGAGCTCCTCGTGCGCGCAATTGACTGAATGCCTCATGCCCAGGAGTATCAATAAAAGTTATTTTTGAGGTTGAATATCCTTTGATAGGGACATCTACTTCATACGCTCCAATACTTTGTGTGATACCTCCTCTCTCTTTTGCGGTATGATTTGTTTTTCTGATGTAATCTAAAAGCGTGGTCTTACCATGGTCTACATGTCCTAAAATAACGATTACCGGTGGACGATATGTGATTGTTGACATAGTAATTAAATATAAAAAATAAAATATTAAAAATAAAAAATTAACCCAGATTTAGTCAAGGTTAAAAATTATTTTTTTTCTTCGGGTTCTTCTATTTTTACATCTATTTTTTGAGGGTCAGGTTGAGCTTCAGCAGGTGGTGTTTTTGGGATTTGGATTATATCTATCTCATATCCGGTGAGTTGAGAGGCAAGATTGACATTGACTCCCTTTTTTCCTATTGCGAGTGGAGCTTGCGATTCATCAACATGTACTCGTGCATGCTTTTTTTCCTTATCAATTTCTACAGAATTTATGTGTGTCGGTGAGAGTGTTTCTCGTATAAAAACAGCAGGATCTTCGTGATATTGAATTATATCAATTTTTTCATCCCCTCCCAATGTCTCGGTGACTGCTTTGACACGCATACCTTTCTGACCAACACATGCACCGACTGGATCAACTCCCCGTTGATCTGAGTGAACTGCTATCTTGGCACGTATCCCCGGCTCGCGGACTACTTTATATATTTTGACTGTTTCTTGTTCTACTTCAGGTACTTCTTTTCTGAAAAGTTCTGCGATAAGTTGTGGGTGAGCGCGCGATACGATGATTTTGAAATTGCTGAATTGGTCTTCTCTTACTTCTTTAATAACGACAATATAACTCATGTTTAACTGGTAATTTTCATTGTGAATTTGCTCTTCAGCAGGAAGAAATGCTTCTGCTTTGCCAATATCAAGATATGCGCTTTTACCATCAAACCTGATGATGCGACCTTTGACAAGAGACCCAGTTTTTTTTTGGTAATGTTGGATTATCATCTTTTTTTCAGCGCCACGTATATTTTGTAAAATAACTTGGCGTGCAGTTTGCGATGCAATTCTTCCAAAACCAGCTGGAGTTTTATCGGCGCCGTCGATAAAAATGTGTGTCTCGCCAGTATTTTTGTTGATTTTCACTTCAATGGGAGTCTCTTCCGAGAGGGTTTGTGTATTGAAATCTTTTTTATACGCGGCCAATACTGCCATTTTTATTGATTCAATGACATCATCTGCCGAGATCCCTCGCTCGGTTGCGACTTGATTAAGTGCTAAAAAGAATTCATTTTGTTTCATTGACATGATAGACTGATTGTATCACAGAAGCAAATAAACATCAAGGAGAGTGGGCATGTTGTATAATTAAAAGAACCAGGGGTGCCGGAGTGGCCAATCGGAGCTGACTGTAAATCAGCTGGCTTTAAGCCTACGGAGGTTCGAATCCTCCCCTCTGGACATGCGTTTTAGATACAATAAACATCATGAACAAGAAAATGTATGTCGTATTTTATATACCGTAAAGCGCCATGAAGTGGCTTCTAAAAAAGTTTCTGCTTCGTGGGCAAAAAAAGAATTTCCACACTGGAAAAGTCTTATTGAGACTGCAGAGAGTTGGGAGTATGGAAAAGAGATGAGGAGAGAAAATGAGGCAAAAGAATTTATTCAGTTTGTTGTGGATAGAGTAAGGAAAAATTATAGGAATGGGTGAGTTTTGATATACTATACAATTATTATGATTATTGATCCTGATAATAAAAGTACTTCGTATAATCCGATTGGTCGTTTCATGGTAGCGGGAGGAGGGATCATTGAGTATAAAAAAACAGGAAAAATATTACTTATTAAGCGAAGTGATATGTTGGATTGGCATCCTTCAGAGTGGGAGATTTGTTATGGAAGGATTGCACAAATTGAAGAGGTTGAGATGGGTTTAAGACGAGAGTTATATGAAGAGTTGGGAATAAAAGATTTACAGATAATCAAGGTTCTTCGCGTGTG
>CAYJVA010000116.1:0-2649 GCA_964373465.1 uncultured Gammaproteobacteria bacterium | reverse complement strand
CTTTTATTAAGCCTCAAACTATATATTGACAAGCCTGTCAATGACAAAACTTTATTAAGCGATTATAGTGTAACATATTCAACATGGAAAAAGAAAAACCATCTATGGAAAATAAAAAATCAACTGTACACACCTTTAAACTCCTTCAAGACATTCAAGCTCATTTTTGTTATATCAATCATATTGAAAACACACCCGAATTAATCCTTTCCTCTCTTTTTGAAGAGATGAATGAATTGAAAAAAGCAATTGAAACAAACGACAAGAAAGAAATAAAAAGTGAAATTGCAGATATCATCATATTTGTCACGACTTTGGCAAACTGTTACGGAAACATAGCAATTGAAGAGGCTATCAGTGAAAAATTGGAAAGAAATTTCAATAAATACAATCCTGCTCTTTTAGGACAATTAAAACATCAAGGCTTGAAATCCTCTGATTTTTTGAAGCACATGAAAACTCTTTGGGATAGAAAAAAAGATAAAGATTTCATCAAATAATCAATAAAAAAATCAATCTTGAGACATATATTTTGAAACTTCACCAATGAAATAAGTTCGGCAAAACGAGATTGTTATAATTCTTTTATGATATCTTATAAAGAAAAACAACGCCGACTAATTAGGAAAATAGAAAGAAAATTTAAAAGAGGAGAAACGCCTTCATCCATCGTTCAACCTGTTAAAGATTTTGTGAATGATAATCAGATTTGTTTGACAAGTGTAGAGTTTATCCCTGCAGATATCCAAGAAATCATAGATAATATATTGATTCAACCATTAAAAAAAATAGATAAAAAACACTATTTTTATCCTCAAAATTCTCTTCATCTGACAATTCAAAATATAAGAACAATTCATTATCCTCCTCTATTTACTAAAAAAGATATAGGAATAACGAGGAAGATGTTTAGTGAGATCGTAAAAAAATATACGGCTCCAGTCGTTCATCTACAGGGATTATTTGAACTACCATGGAGTTTGTCTTTATGCGTGTATTCTAACGAAACCTATGAGGATATGATACTTAATTTCAGAAAGGCGTTGATCCAAGCCGGAATACCTTATGATAAAAAATACTCCTCTGAAAATATAGTTATTGGTAATGTTACTTTCTGTCGTTATAACAAAAAACCCAATAATTCATTCATGAAAAAAATAAAAGTGTTAAAGAATATAGACGTGGGGAAATTTAGACTTAAAAACATCTTTTTAATCACTACAAACTCCGTTTGTCACCATGATCATACTAAAATCTTAGATAAGTTTAGTTTTCAGTAATTATCTTTCAGTAATTGTTTTATAAATTCTTAAGAATATTGACTAAGTATTTTTTATGGCGATAAATATGATAATGATCTGCTATATCAATACCTTTTTTAATCCTGCTTACTATGTAATTTTTATCTCGGGTTCTTATAGATAAGAGAGTTTCCACTTCTGTTTTTATATCAGATACCTCATACATTCCCATGTTGGTTAAATCATCTTGAAAATAACTATGTGCATATTTTTTAATTGAGAATGGATTTGATATTTTGAAAACCGCAAGACCTTTACTCAAGCTCCCACATAAATGTAAAGCATTTACACGATTATCAATTGGTTGGGATGGGATGATTTTCTTTGTTGTTTTAAATATATGCATAATTGTTTCTTTGTCTTTAAGATAAATTGCGCTTGCCACCATGTTCCTCAAGGCGAGTAATTTTTCACTATCATCATCGCTTAAGTTGCTTATTGCTATTTTTCCGTAATGAATTGCCGCTCGGTAGAATTTGAGTTTACTTTCTAAATAAGAATATTCTCCAGCAACATAATATGCATTTGTTAATAAAACATGTGCATATGCATAAAAAGTTTTATTATGAAGGTCTTGAGCTATGTTTAAGAGTTTTCTATAAACTGTTATGATCTCTTTAATAACAGTTTTTGGCGACGAAAGAGATTCAATAGTGCGACCTTTAAGATATAAATTAAGACCAATGAGACTCTCTATTCTATCTTTAGGATAGTGTCGAAATTTATATTTAAATGCATCTATGAAAATTTCAACGAGATTGCAGTGATTTTCAACTGCTCTGAAATCTCCTGCGAAAAGAGTTCTGAACGCGCTTGCTGTTAAAATTTTGATTACTTCGTATGCAGTTTGTGTCGGTATTAAAAAATTATCTATGTTTAAATTCTTTTTTAGATTATAGTCTTTGACAAGACAATAAAATAAATACTTTCTATCGTCTTTATTTAATTTCAGTATTTTAGAGAATACTTTCAACTGAGTAGGAGTAAATAAACGCTCTCCATTAATAACTCTCGATAAAACACTCACATCCATTTCCTGATAATCTAATAATTCCCACATCTTGAGAGCTAATTGATTTAAACTCATCCCATTTGTGAAGATGATCCTCCGTCCGTGTTTTTGGTAGTGGCTTTGAAGAGATTGGGCAAAATAAGACATATTATTAAAATCTTAAATTATTATACGCTTAAATTTTAAGATTAATACCAACTTTAAGCAGCGATTATATATCAAAACAGTATATTACCTCTCCCACATCTCCATAGCCAATTGATTCAAATTCATGCCATTAGTGAAGATAATTTTATTGTGTTCTTTTTGGTATACCGCTTTCAGATGAAATTGCAA
>CAYJVA010000115.1:0-2684 GCA_964373465.1 uncultured Gammaproteobacteria bacterium | reverse complement strand
AGAAAAGGGATAAGGCAATGAAAAATGCCGCACATAAGAGACCGCAACAGGTCTCCTGGTCAGTGAAAAATAGGCCGCGTGTTAATCAGGCGGCGGCGATGAAAAGTAACGACTCTTCGTCCGGAAGCTCCCAAAGCAAGGATGGCGAGAAGAAATAAGACATTCTATCATCCACGCTCCCTATTATCGCAGACCAAATAAACCCTGAGCCACAGTCTTCGGACGGGCTCAGGGATTTTTATTTAAAAAATTTGATTTGTTAAAGATGTCTTTTGGTGGCATCGAGAGAATATCTCGCCACTTTAAGTTCGGGTTGTTTTTGAGAAATAATTTCACAATGTAATAACCAATCGTATATCCTGTCCAACGGATGTGTTTCTCGGTACCAAAGAAAACATCACGATAAGTTTTTCGGTCCGTTGAATGCAAAAGTCTTTCCGACTTGATTTTCACTAACAAAACTTTAGACTGTTCATAATTAAAAACACTTGTCCATGGTGCCCTTTTCCCATCGACAACCTGCTCCCGAAAATGTTCGGCTAGTCCTTCAAAAACCATTGAATCAAGCAATGATTCGCATTTGTTATATTTTAAAAACACCGAGTGACAATATTCGTGACCAACGGTTTCAGCTAGAGCCTTCTCCCATTGTTGGTTGAGTGGATTGATAAATACAAGGATCGTGTTTTTCCACGGAGTATATCCAGTTGTGCCGGACATTTCTTTTCTCACAAAATTGCTGAATGTTGGAAAAACAAAAATATTGGTTGGGTTGTTAGGCAACACCACTGAGCACAAAATAATTACTCTTTCTATTATACTTGTTACTTTTTCTTTATCCAAAACATAGTTAAAAGAGTCACTATCGTTTTTTGTTTTATCAAAAACGGTCTCTATTAAATACTTCTGAAGTCCTTGCTTGGTTTTAAAGCCGGCATATCCTATCCTTGATTCCTTAATATCTTTAATTAACGCAGAAACCAATTGGTTTTTATCCTTGATGACTAAACCATAATTTAAATCCGGAAGATAAATATGTGTGATTATTTTGTCCCTACTTTTTATAGTTTTTACTCTCATGAATAAAACATTAGCACAAGTTCATAAATTTTGCTTATCAAAAGTTCTTTTTGAGAAATATGTCAATCTTTTACTTCACCACCGTCTCGCCGAGTTTTTTGATGAGTAATATATAAATAAAGGGCGAGCAACTTCAGAAAAAAGCAAGCCCCCCGCCCAACCCCCCAAACCACCCAAAAACCCAGCAAATCCGCCACCTTGTCCCCCACTTATCCACAGTTCTTAAAAACTTGTAGATTGCGTCTCGTCTTAAATATAACACATAAAAACGGTAAGAGAACACAACCTTTTATGCTGCAATATCTCAAATAATGAAAAGATTATGAATATACTACATAACAAAGTCACAGAAGGTCATAATTTGGGTTCAAATGAAGAAGGTCCTTATCGCGTAATGAAGTTCATTGAGACGGTTACAAATAAGGAAGTCACAGTATTGCTCCCTACTGCACAAGAACAGATAAACAACATTCATTCATTACATTATACACAGAAAGTACAAAGAGCATGTAATCTAAAGAATTATATGGCTGAAGTCTCTCTTAGCCCTGCAAGTTATGATGCTATGATGACATCCGTCTCGCTCGCGATTCTAGCCGCTCAGAGAAATGATTTTGCGATTACAAGACCTCCTGGGCATCATGCTTCCAGAGAAAAAGCGGAAGGGTTTTGCTTTTTCAACAATATTGCAATTGCAACCTCGTACCTGTTGAACACAGGGAAACGAGTGTGCATTATTGATATTGATGGGCATCATGGTAATGGCACTCAATCAATATTCAGTAAAGATGATCGTGTATTGTTTTGCTCGATACATCAAAGTGGTGTGTACCCACAGGTGGATGAACCCTGTAACCATGCTTATGGTTTTAGAAAAAAGAGTAAACAGACAACAGATATCGGAAAAGGACCAAGTTTCAAAAAGGTCATTAATATACCTTTGAGTAGTAATTCCGGCGATGATTTGTTTTTGAAAAGTCTGGAATTTCTGCGAGAGTATGTAGAGCGATTTAATCCTGATCATATCGGTATATCGGCTGGGTTTGATGGATACTCAAAAGACAATGTCCTTTCTTTAAACTACACTAAGCGCGGGTATTATGAAGCAGGAAAATATCTTAGATCTTTTAGTAAGCCACTTTTTGCCGTACTGGAAGGCGGATATCATGAAGATATCAGGGATTGTGTTGAATCAATTATCTCCGGTATTTCTGGCGAAATATTCACCTCAGACGAACAATTGAGTGTTTCTTCATTGGAATGTATCAATAAATGTTTTGAGACGCTACAAAACCTATCCGCAAAACTCAACGGATAAAACTCTGGTTTACATTTAAAAAAGGGCTCTGCTCTATAAAATACTCTATTCTTTACTTTTCCGATACCCTGAAAAATTGCCTGAAAGATAAATCTGAAAGTTTTGTAAATTCATTCCTAGGTTTTCTTCTTGCAAATAAAGATGGAACATAGTGTTGATTATCTGTTTTAATTTGCCCCATATTATAACCGTAAGAAATACCCCTCGTTTGATATAAATTATGGTCTCTTTCTGTACATTAATCAAGCGTTGGTAACACTTCTCTTCAATTCTTGGAGCTCACGCT
>CAYJVA010000114.1:0-2686 GCA_964373465.1 uncultured Gammaproteobacteria bacterium | reverse complement strand
TGACTACTTTTCAAACGGTTAATCCCCTCTCCTATTTTGCGACTCAAAAACTGGATAAAAAGGTGACTATGGTGAATTGTGAGGTATGCGAGTATGAAAAAGTGTTTGATATGGTGACGAAGTTTCACATTAATTCTATTTTTCATCTGGCGGCACAACCATTAGTTGATGTGGCTTATCATAATCCGAGACGGACATTGTATTCTAATATTTTAGGTACTATTAATGTATTAGAAAGCGCTCGTTTATTTCCTCATGTAAAAGCGGTGATCGTTGCTTCCTCAGATAAGGCTTATGGGAAACTGAAAGAGGGAAAATATAAAGAAACCGATCCAATGCGGGGAGATCATCCTTATGAAGTGTCAAAATCCAGCGCTGATCTTATTGCCTATTCGTATTATAAAACCCATGGAGTTCCGGTCGTCACAACTCGTTTTGGTAATATTTATGGTGAGGGAGATCTGAATTTTTCACGAATTATTCCCGGTATTATGAAGTCTTTGAGAGACAATGAGATTTTGGAGATACGAAGCAATGGAAAGTATATACGAGATTATTTATATGTGAAAGATGTTATTTCAGGATATATATTACTTGCTCAAAATATTGGAAAAACTAAAGGAGAAGCATTTAATTTTGGGTCGGATGATACATTATCAGTGATTGAGCTTATTCAGTCAATAGAAAAAATTTTGAAGAAAAAATTGAAATATTGTATTTTGAATACTGCTAAAAACGAAATCCCTTATCAGTCATTAGATTATTCTAAAATCAATAAAGTATTAGGTTGGAAACCAAAAATTACTATAAAAGACTGTTTAAAGAAACTCTATTTTTGGTATGATAACTATCAGAAACAGTCATGAAAAAAAAGAAAAAAAAATTTATTCCGCACCAAACATATATTTCGGTATCAGGTAAAGTATTTGATCATGAGGAAATTGATAACGCAATAAAAGTCGCAAAAGACGGATGGTGGACAGAAGGTGAATTTGGGAAACAATTTGAGAGAGATTTTTCACGTTTTATGGGAGTGCGGTATGTGTCCATAGTCAATTCAGGTTCATCAGCGAATTTGGTTGCGTTTGCCTCACTCACCTCAAAAGTATTTGGAGAAAAAAGATTGCAAAAAGGAGACGAATTTATTACGACTGCAGTCGCATTTCCCACGACAGTTAATCCAGGCATCCTTTACGGACTGACTCCAGTATTTGTTGATGCAGAGCTTGATACGCTCAATATTGACGTCTCAAAAATAGAAGGCGCAATTACTAAAAAAACAAAGCTTATCATGGTAGCACATACATTAGGAAAGCCTTTCAATCTTGATGTTATTGTGCAACTGGCAAAAAAATATAATTTATGGTTGATTGAGGATTGTTGTGATGCATTAGGTTCACGGTATGACGGGAAATTAGTCGGCACTTTTGGACATATCGCAACTTTTAGTTTTTACCCGGCACACCAAATTACTATGGGTGAAGGGGGTGCGGTGATTACTAATAATTCCATTATTCATCGCTCAATCAGACAATTCCGTGATTGGGGGCGTGATTGTTGGTGCGACACGGGGCGCGACAATACCTGTGGTAAACGGTTTGGATGGAAGTTGGGTGAGCTTCCACACGGATATGATCACAAGTATATCTATTCGCAAATCGGTTATAATCTCAAAATAACTGATTTTCAAGCGGCAATTGGCGTGGCACAATTGAAGAAACTCCCCTCTTTCATTAAAAAACGAAAAGAAAATTTCAAAACACTGTATGATTTTTTTCAAACATATGAAAAGTATTTTATTTTAATGAAAGTGTCGGAAAAAGAAGATCCGTGTTGGTTTGGATTTCCCTTAGTAATGAGAGAAAATGCGCCTTTCACACGTAATCAACTGACTGAGTATCTGGAAAAAAATAATATTGGCACGCGAAATGTTTTCTCTGGCAATCTTCTTCGCCATCCTGCGTATTTAGATCTGAAATATAAAACAGCGGGAAAAATCGTTAATGCGGATAAGGTAATGAATAATGCTTTTTGGATTGGTGTTTGGCCAGGAATAGATACTATAAAAATAATATATATTAAAAAAATAATTAAAGCATTTATCATGCAAAAAATAACATGAATATCCTTATTACGGGAGGAACTGGTTTTATTGGATCACACTTAGTTAAATCTTTGCTTATCTTAAACCATAGACTTTTTGTTTTTGTAAGACCTTATTCAGATCTAAGTCGTATAGAAGATGTAGCTTATAAAATTCATTTTATATCAACAACAGACTCATATAGACAGATTAAATACATGATAATAGAAAACGCCATTGATGGCATAATACATTTAGCTACGTACTACCGCAAAGAAGATAAAGATGCAGAAAAAAAAGAGATGATTAATACTAATGTGATTTTTCCTTCGTTGATTATTTCTTTGATAAAAGAACCACCCATAAAATCTATAAAATTTTTTATTAACACAGGAACATGCTTTGAATACAAACAATCCATTCAACCAATAGAAGAAAATTCATTAATTGAACCTTTTAATTATTATGCGTCAACAAAGCTATTGTTTGAAGAAAAATTAAAGAATGAAATAATTGGGACTTATTTTAACGCTCTTACTTTAAAGCTATTTTTTCCCTTTTTTGAAAATTGCTTACGGTGATCCAAGAAAAAAGTGATTTTGA
>CAYJVA010000113.1:0-2806 GCA_964373465.1 uncultured Gammaproteobacteria bacterium | reverse complement strand
GTAAATATACCTATGGAGAATGTTATAAACTAGAAGTACCAGCTGGAAGTTACTATATTTTTTCATTCACTTATGGGCTTACTTATCCTATTGATCCTAACGATATTAGCAATAAAGGTACCAAAATTTATTATTCAACCAAGCGATACGGATGTATTATTGATTCTTCGTCAACTTGTTCGCCCTCCGATAAAGCAACTGTAGTTACAGTAAAAAAAGGACAAACGATTACAGGAATAGATCCTAATTAAATCAGTTTTTTCAATATTTTCAACTCTATTTGCAAAAACAACCTTCAATAATATACAATACTTCATATGGCTCGTCGGAGAAAAATACTCAAAATTCCATTTTTGAAATTCAAGATTAACAAACACACGCTTTTCAATACCATTGGATTTATTATCATTGCGCTCTCTCTGATACTTCTCCTTTCATTCACACAAAAAGGGGACATATTAGCAGTGATTAATTCAGTTCTCATCAGAAGCTTTGGAAAAGTGTCAATACTTTTTCCCATTGTCACACTTCTTTTTGGCACCCATTTTTTCAATACCAAAAAACTTAAAATAATTAAACCAACAGTGACGCTTGGATCAGTGCTTATATTCATCGCTCTTTTGGGATTTTCTCAGGGAGGTCAATATGGTTCACTTGTCTTCAACAATCTTCGTCAGGATTTTTCACTTGCTGGCGGATTTGTCATTCTGACGATCACCTTGATCATTGGTATTCTTTTATTTTTTAATACTTCAATTGAGACATTTCTTTTATTGATAGTAAATACTGTCAAAAGCGTTGCAAAGCATATCAAACAAAATGCGCCTGTTTCGCCAGTTTCTTTAAAAAATCTCAAAAAAGATAAAATACCAGAAGAACAATTCATTCAGGACAAAAAAAGTGTTCCTATAACACCTCCGCCTCCAGTCATAACTCAAAAACCTGTAATGCGTCCTCCTATAGCGATCAATCGCTCACCTCTCAATATCAGAGAATTGCCCAAAGATTCAAATACCTCATGGGTATATCCACCTATGAGCCTTCTTTCACATATTGCTCAAAAGCAAGCTGATCGGGGAGATATGCGAAAAAACTCAGATACCATTGAAAAAACATTGGATAGTTTTGGCATACGAGCTCGTGTATCTGAAGTCAATCAAGGACCCACAGTCACTCAATATGCAATTGAGATCGTACGAGGCACGAAACTTTCAAAAATCACCGCGCTCTCCAACGATCTTGCATTAGCGCTTGCCGCATCAACAGGACAAGTAAGGATTGAAGCCCCTATCCCTGGAAGATCTCTTGTGGGTATTGAAATACCGAATAAAACAGCTGAGATAGTCACATTCAAAAAACTTCTTTCATCCCCTCCCTTCACAGACGATCCACATCCCCTTCTTGTACCACTTGGACTTGATGTATCAGGCAAACCTGTCGCAACTTCAATCAACAAAATGCCTCATGTACTGATCGCTGGTACGACGGGTGCTGGAAAATCAGTGCTTTTGAATACATGGATATGTTCATTTTTATTTCGCGCAAAACCAGAAGAGGTGCGTTTGCTTTTAGTTGATCCAAAACGTGTTGAGTTGACTCTGTACAATCGTATTCCTCATCTTTTAACTGAAGTGATCGTAGAACCTGATAAAATCATTTCAGCCCTCAAGTGGACGGTGTCTGAGATGGATAATAGATATAAGCTACTCCAACAAGCAATGGTACGTAACATTGACGGGTACAATCAATTAGGACAGGGACAAAAAATACCATATATTATACTTATTATTGATGAATTAGCCGATCTGATGGTTTTTGCCGCCACTGAAGTTGAGGGATTGATTACACGTATTGCTCAAATGGCACGTGCAACAGGGATTCATCTTATACTCGCAACTCAAAGACCTTCTGTTGATGTCATTACAGGACTGATGAAGGCAAATATCCCAGCTCGCATCGCATTCAACGTAGCCAGCATGATTGATTCACGAGTCGTTCTTGATATGCCTGGTGCCGAAAAACTTCTTGGAAAAGGAGATATGTTATTCTTACCTCCTGATCAAGCAAAACCAAGAAGAATTCAAGGTCCTTTTATCACTGAAAAAGATGTATCAAGCGCTGTCGCATTCCTTCGTCAACATTCACCAGAAGTACAGTATACCGAGGAAGTTACCACTCAAGACGTCTCAATCGCTTCGCAAAAATTTGGAACTACTATAGGTAGCGATGAAAAAGACTTGCTTTTCGCCAAAGCTCTTGAGTTGGTTAGTCAATATGATAAAGCCTCTGCATCGCTTCTTCAGAGAAGGTTCTCAATTGGATACAATCGAGCCGCGCGTATCTTAGATCAGCTTGAAGCAGAAGGATATATTAGTCATTCTGAAGGTCAAAAACCTCGAGAAGTCATCCGACGTCAAACCCGTAGCGAACACGAAGAAACAAAAACAACATAAAACCGTATGCGCCAAACAGTGAAATACATCAGTAAAAAACCACTCTTGATTCTTATACTTTTTACTCATGCGTCAATTGTCCTCGTGCGAAAAATCATTGATAATCCCCTTTTTGTCGGACTTATGCTTTTTTTCTTTTTTAAGGAAAATAAAAAAACTTATTTTTCCAACCATGACGTGCGGACTCGGAACGATAATTGCCCTTTTTATTTTTTCTCCCTCTATCATAGAGTATAATATGCGTATGAATCGCTTTTTTTCACATCATCGGTGGGAATGGTATGCCATGCCACTTTTAATCAGTATATTTTTTTTAAATTATCATTATTATAATTTTTATCAGGCTGATTTTT
>CAYJVA010000112.1:0-2988 GCA_964373465.1 uncultured Gammaproteobacteria bacterium | reverse complement strand
AACTGTTGTCATAATTCGTTCTTTCATAGTGAGTAAAAGTAACTATTAATGTTGAGTATAATAGTCTTTTTTACTCGCTAATTAGGGTATGACATTTTCGTCTTGTTAACTATGACATTATCATATTGGTGTAACACCATATTTTTTGCTATTGACTTTTAACCTTTAATTAGTATAAAATAACATCAGCCGTCAAGACAGCTTGACGTCATCTAGTACTTCACTCTGAACAGTTCGCTTAATGATACGTGCGAAGTTCGCACTTCCTTAAGTGGATAGTTCAAGCGGATTGCTCCGAGTGAGTTGTTTAATCATGATTTTAAAATTTATAATTTAGTACTATATTTTTGACATTGAATTTAATCTTTCACATTATATACGATAAGTATAAAGATGCGGGTGTGGGTTTCTTGTCCATGACCCGCATTTTTTTATTCAGCTTTCAATTCGCAAACTGAAAAATAATTTGGATGATGATATGTTTTGCTTACTGCCAAACTATCTATTTTTAATTTTTCATGAAACTCATTGACAACTATCTGCTGTTTAGATTGAAGTTTTTTAGAGATTAAACCAACAGAATTTTTATAATCAAACATTACACATCCAAGCAACGTATCAACTATTTGAAGAAGTAATGACGAATGAGATTCTAGGCGACTTATCCCAACAATCTTATTTTTCATTTTAGATTTTTGTAGTCGATAATCAAGAGCGTCAGATAAAGATTTTTCAAATGATTTTGTTATGTCTGCTGGTCGAGTTAAGTCGTCTGCAAGAATACATAAATTGCACGTAGGAATATTCTTAATATTGTTTGTAATGAGCATGGCGGTCTGTTGAATATAAATTTCCCACGGATTGAACGGAGGTACCCATTGGTTTTTTTTACCTCTCTGTCTATCAATGACTAAAGCACAGAAACGAACATTGGGAAAAGTTAGGTATTTATTAATAAGCGCTCGATAAATTGTGTTATTTGTTGAGTTGATATATTTAAATTTTAATTCGAATCTACGACTACTTTTTGCTATATCAGAAATTTGGGCAATCTCATTTTGTTTTTGCAAATCAACTATACGTGCTATTTTATTTTTTCTCGCTACATCTTGCGCTTTATCATAAAAAGTCTTCATTGAGTCATAAAAATCGCCGATTTCATCATCAATAAGAAGTAATCCCAGCCCAAAGAATCGTTCCTGTGTTGAATTTCCACTTTCATCTATAAATGCAAAATAATTTTTCATTGTGATTTTGGAAACTTTGGATTCAGTGCCATAATTATTCTATTTTTCTAATTTGGGTGCTGGCACTATCAAAAGAAATATTGTACTTACCGTCTGCTCGGTGGGTTTGAGTACCGAGCTGTTTATAATCATATATTTCACCACTTATAGTTCGGTATCTTGCTATCAGAAATATTTCTTTAATCTCACTTGTAAATATATTTGGCGGAAAAAGTATTTTATTATCTCTGTCATTCACAAAAATTAGCCCTCTAAGCGCGCTAAGCGGTTGATTAAACTCTGTTCTAATATCGTTTATATCAACATATTCCAAAACTAATAATTGTGATGAATTATTCTTGATGTCACCTTTAATGGTTTCTGTACCGCCACTTCCATAAAAGGAGACTGTTATTTCAGGAATGTTTTGAGCGTGTTGAAAGAACACATCTGGACTATTTACCCGATTATAGTTACCTTGAACTTGGGTTGAGTTCGGTGAATTATCAGTTGATTGCTTTTTATTAAACATATTGAAATGTAATTCTAAATTTCCAAATAATTTTTTGAAAAGATTTATCATATATTCACCTCCATCACCTTCATCGTATCATTGCCAAAAATATCCACCACCTTCACCGCTACTTTTCTTTTTCCCTTTTCACATTCGCGAAAAATACTGATAAGCTCAAGAGAGCGACTTTTCTTAGTGCGGAAAGATTGCCATTCGTTTTCAAAGATATAATCTCCAGTCCACATCTCTTTATACTTTCCATCGCCTTTTGGCACTTTGATGATTTCTTTTTTGCTCTCAAAATCAAAATCAACTGCTCAATAGTCTATCCAATCAGTCCATTTTTTAGTCAGTTCTTCGCGCGAGATACCGCCGTTTTTATCTTTGATCAGTTTTATTATGTGTCCGTTTTCCATAGTCACTTTGGCAGATCCATTTTTCATCGCTTCAATGACATTGTCAATTTTATCTTGACTATAGTGGACTGAAAAATCAGTCAATTCAATCGCGACTGATCTGCTTTTAATATGTGGTTTGATCTCAATATACGCCACATCGTGAAATACGACTTGGTTTTTTTCTATTGCTCGTGTGTCAAATACCTCTTTTGGTATATATTTGAGAATCAGATCAATACCTTTTTCTCGCGCTGTGTCAAGAATATGAGGGAAAAGTCCCATCTCGTACTCAAACGCAAGTATATCAACTTTGGTGAAATGTTTTTCTCCGCATTCACCCATCACTTCTTCTATGAAAAGTCGGGATACCGGTAGATTGATTGGTCCGACTGCGACCATGCGAGCGGATTTTTTGCCATGAAATGTCCGAAATCCATTTATTTTTTCAGCATGATATGCTTTCATGATAAGTTCTACAAAACCATTATTTTTCTCTGCGATTTGTTTTTCTTTTTCTTCGTCACGAAGATCTGGGTTTACTCCGACATAATGCTCCACCGCATATTTACCAAGATTAAGTATCTCAAAAGCGCGATAATCACGTCTTTCTTTTTTCATTTTCCGTTGCACTTCAATCATGCGTTTGCGTGTGGTGTGAATGGCGAACTTGCCCAAGTCAGAACCAATCCATTTTCTCCCCAATTTTTCAGCGACTGCCAAAGTAGTGCCTGATCCGCAGAAAAAGTCTGCGACAATATCATTTTCATTTGAAGAAGCCTTAATAATTCTTTCCAATAATTTTTCCGGCTGCGTAAAATTTTTCGGAAAATTCAACGGTTAAAGGGAAAAA
>CAYJVA010000111.1:0-3008 GCA_964373465.1 uncultured Gammaproteobacteria bacterium | reverse complement strand
TTGTTGATTTTGTTTATAGAGTTTATAATTTCTATCGCTGTCCACAAAAAGCTACGTTTTAGATTTTCATCTTTCAGTGGCGCTCTTGCAGTACTTATCGTTATGTACGCGTCATCGCTTGTTATCTCTTCTCCCAATAAAATACAGGCTCTTACGGCTTTTCCTTTTGGATTTGGGATGATGATCGTGCTGGGACTTTTGTATATTATAGGAATTCAATTAAAACTGAGATATATTTTATTAGTCCTTGACATAAGCGCATTGGTCATCGCAGTGTCTACAGTCGTGTTTGTTATTTTTCCCTTTCAAGGCGCCGCGCTTCCCGCGTTCTGGCAGTTTTTGAACAATACTCAATTCACTCCTCTTGGAACGTCTCTTGATCGTACATTGTTTCTCGCATTTTTCTCACTGCGCCAATTGAGTTATATAATGAGTATTGATACGAAAAAAGTGATGCATATTCTGCGATGGTCTCTTTTTTTCATTATTTTTATAACAGCTTTTTTTATCAGCACGTATCTGATGCTCTTAGATAAAAAACAGTCGTATTCGCTCCCGCCTTATTCAGTGTCATGGTATGCGGCGGTTGAGACTTTGAAAGAACCTCGTTCAGCCCTTATTGGAGTAGGTATTGATAATTTTGAATCTATGTTCACTCGCGCGAAAAACATTAATTATAACAAAACAAATGTGTGGAATGTGAATTTTACCCCATCGCGTAGTGCATTTTTGCACCTTATGACAGAAACGGGTACCTTAGGCGTGTTGGCGTTTTTCCTCGTATATATGTATCTTTTTAAACGTTTATTCGTAAAAGAACGTGTTTTGATGATCTATCTTCTTGTGGTTTTTTTCCTTTTCCCCCCCTCTTTTATACTATTGTTTCTTTTTTTTATGCTGATGATTGTAGGAGAACAAAACAAGAAAGACAGCATATTCTTTGCCGCTCATTTTCGCGGAGTTGTGCCATTGTTTGGATTCATAGGGGGAGTGTTTATACTAATCATTACGCTTGGATATTTTGTGATCAGAGCGTATAGCGCTGAATACGTGTTTAAACAAGCGATTGACAGAGTAGCCGCGCGCGGCAATGTATCCACAGTCTATAATACTATGCGTGAAGCTGTCACAATCAATCCTTTTATTGAGCGTTTTCGTTCAAGTTTTTCAGGACTTCATTTAGCGATTGCCAATAACATAGTTGCGTCAAAAAAACCCGAAGACCTTAACGCTCAAGATCGGCAGAATATCACGCGGGCAATTCAAGCTTCCATTAGCGAAGCGCGCGCAGTGACTGCTCTTAATCCTGAGAAATCTAATTATTGGGCAGATCTTGCTTCGCTCTATGATTCTCTTATAGGAGTAGTGCAAGACGCTGATAAATGGTCTATTACATCATACGAACGAGCCATCATGATTGACCCGATCAACCCTATTCTGCGTTTTAATATGGGAGGAATCTATTATAGAGGGAATAATTTTAATCAAGCGGTTGATTTTTTTACTCAAGCGGTTCGTTTGAAACCAGACTGGTCAAACGCGCAGTATAATCTCGCGTGGGCTTTTTTTCAAAAAAAAGACTACGAGCAAGCGGCTTCCATCATGGAAAACGTATTGACGTTAGTTGAGGCGAAAAGCCCGGATTTCAAGCGAGCCAGCAAAGATCTTGATGAATTTAAGAAACAGATTCCCAAGAAAGAAACAGAACAAAATCCATCCCAAGAGGGGAAAGCAGTTCCTCACGAACTCACACTTCCTCAACAAACCAAGAGTGAGATCTCTCCGCCTATCACTTTGCCAACGATCCTTACTCCTACGCCCGCGCCGTGAAGTCAGTATCCAAATATATCAAATGAATATGAAAGGATACAAGTCAGAGAAGTAATGCGCTCGTTTTTTTGTATAAAAAAATTCAACTATTCAAGAAAAAGAAAGTTATTTAACTTGTAGTAAATAGTACAGGGTTATAGATTGGAACTTATAGTAGATGAGATGATAAGAAAAACCTTTTTTTGTACTTCAGTATGGTATAATAGTACAAACATGAGTATAAAAGAAACATTTCATTCTATTGGACAGTTTTATCTGAAAAAACCAGCTGAGGAAAAAAGCAAAATAGCAGAAGCTTTGAATACGAGCGTTGCTTATTTTGGGCAGAACGGAAATCTGATAAAAGCTGATGAGTTATCTGCGCAGGCGTGGCAACTGACACAAGAAGCAGAGGACGCTTTCAAAAAATATGAATCGTTTGTAGAAGTTTTTGTTCCGGCGTTACTGGGATCATTAGAGAGTGAATTTTGCATAAATGATACTCATACTGATAGTAAAGATAAACGCGGAAGAGATCCTATCCCAAAAGAGGTATTGATAGGTCAATTGCATGGTCTTGCGATCAAACTTGGTCGTACGCCTTCCTGGACTGATTTGGAAAAAGCATATACTGACGGAGACTTAACCAACAGTCCAGCTCTCTTTAAATCACGATTTGGTCCGATAGAAAAACTAAAAAAAGTAGCGGGTTTTGATAGAGAAAGTACACACAGTACACCTGCTATTCAGACCTCACTGGAGTTACCAGTACAATCAGCAGTGGTTATTTTCAATGATCAGGAAAAGAGAGCATTACAAATGAAAAATAATAAGCGTGGGACAAAAGAGAAATATTCACGCGATGACGTGGTAGCATGCTTTGAGAACCTTGCTCAGCAATTAGGAAGGAGACCATTAGTAAAAGATTTGAATGAAATGTCGTCACAAGAATCACGATTCCCGAGCGTACGTATGATCTATAAATTTTTTGATTCGTTCTCGGATATTCCTTGCAGTTTTCCATATATAGAGACTCGCGGTAGAAGACAAAACAATCAAGTTCGTGATCAAAAGCGTGATCAATTTCTTGATGTTCTTCAAAAGATTGCCGATGAGGGACGAATACCCACGTTTAATGACATAAGGCAAGCACATAAAGAAGGCAAATGCGCAAGTCGTCAGACATTTTACTCTTATTT
>CAYJVA010000110.1:0-3030 GCA_964373465.1 uncultured Gammaproteobacteria bacterium | reverse complement strand
ACGGGGCGAACGGAGTCTCCGCAAACGGAGTCCGATTGCGGACCGATTGCGGACCGTCTGCGGGATACGTTCACTTTGCATTTGCAAACTAAACTACGAAGGGTATATAATAGGTTTGTATGGTTTTTATACTTATCGTAGTCCCGTTACTACGGGATATACGAGGAGTTATACCGCTTTAAGCGGTATATTTACTCTATGAAAGGCAGGTGTCGTCATTATTATGATTGTAATAGTCAAAAAAAAAGGAGAAACAAAAGATACTTTTTTTAGAAAGTTTAGTCGCACATTCAAAGGCGAAGATATCATATATGAGGTTAACAAAAAACTATTCTTCAAAAAACCATCACTCTTAAAAAAAGAGAAAATGAAGGAGCGCATGAAACGTAAAGCGCAACACAGAAAGCGTTTTCTATGATACTGATTTTTTCTAATTCACGGTTTAAAATCAATCGCTTTGACATACAAAAAGCAGGAGAAATGATCTTAAAAAAAGAAGGGAGAAAAGAGACTGATAATCTAAATATTGTTTTTGTCGGGGTGAGAAAAATGCGAGAGATTGGACTCAAGCTAAAAAATGAAAAGAAAGCATTTCCAGTGCTCTCTTTCTCTTATATGAATGATAAAGTGCAAAGAGATTTAATTGGGGAGATTGTCATTTGTTATCCTCAAGCAGTATTGCTCGCGGCAGAACGTGATAAGTCGGTTGATAAAATTATTGTACAGTTAATTGAGCATGGCATTATGAGTATAATTAAAAATTAAAATATAGTCCAAAGGTATTACCCTTTGGATGATAAAAAAGAAAAACTACAGATCAAAACGAAAATTTTTCAACTTAAAATGAAACTTTTAATTTTTAATTTTTAACTTTTAATTTAATAATGTTTTATCTCAAATATCGTCCACAAAGTATTGGAGAGATTGATAATAAAGAAGTGAGTATGCGGATTACGACGCTGTTGGGTGCCGGAACAATCCCCCATTCTTTTTTATTTACAGGGCCGAAAGGAACAGGTAAGACTTCTTCTGCTCGTATTTTTGCAAAGGCCGTGAACTGTATCAATAATATTTTTGCAAAAAAGGGAAATAGTGTTGAGCCGTGCAATGAGTGTCATAATTGTCGATCAATCACTGTGGGTAATGCCATTGATGTGGTTGAGATTGATGCTGCCTCAGCTCGTAAAATAGACGATATTCGTAGTCTCATTGATTCTGTGAAATTCATGCCTGTTGCCCAAAGATACAAAATATATATTGTTGACGAAGTGCATATGTTGACTCATGAAGCATTTAATGCTTTTTTAAAAACACTTGAGGAGCCACCGTCAAACACTATTTTTATATTAGCGACAACCGATCCTGACGCTCTTCCTTCAACCATAGTCTCACGGTGTATCAGGGTCCATTTTCATAAGGCAAAAAAAAACGAAATTGTTGCAATGCTTGTCCGAATAGCGCGGGGCGAGAAAGTCACTGTTGGCGATGAGGTGTTTGAAGCCATTGCTTCTTCATCAGATCATTCTTTCAGAGACGGTGCTAAAATTTTTGAAGAAGCAGTCGCAAAAGCAAGGGAAATAAAAAAAAAGGGGAGCATATCCTTGACTGTTGAAGATATTCATATGATTGTTGGTGTGGGAAAAGATACGACCTATCTTCTTACTTCTCTTGAAAAGCTTGATATGCAAAAAAGCCTTGAATATATTGAAGAATATGCAGAAAAAGGAGGAGATTGTAAAAGGTTGATTGAGATATTGCTTGACAGCTTTCACGCATTACTTTTGAAAAAAGGAAATCTTGAGATTGATGATGAGATGCAGTACCAGTTTACCCTTACTGAAATTACTCTCTTGATAAAACTATTGCAAGAGGCGTATACTATGATGAATTATTCACCGATTGAGACATTGCCAATAGAGATAGCAGTGGTAGAATATATACATAAATTCAAAGTACAAAATCCTCAATCACAAATAAATTCTAAATCGTAAATTATAAATATTAGAATTTAGAATTTGGTATTAGAATTTGAATAGAAAGGAGTTGGTTTATCTATGTTCAATCCGTTAAAAGCCTTTGGAGATGTGCATCAGATGCAGAAGCAGGCGCAGAAAATGCAACATCTTCTTCAACAAGAGGAAGTGGTTGTTGATAAAAATGGCGTGAAAGTAGTACTGAGAGGCGATCAACGCGTCAAAGAAGTGATGATTGATGGCGTGCTTGAGAATAGAGTGACTGATGTATTGAATGAAGCAGTGAAAAAAACACAAGAGCTTGCGGCTCGAAAACTGATGGAGATCAATCCCGATTAAATCGGGATAAATCAGAATAGTTATAATTGGTTGAATTAGTTATAAGTGGTTTAGACAGGTGATATGAAATTATTTACAGGTACATCGCATCCTCAATTAGCTCAGAAAGTGGCTCAAAATATGGGTATATCTCTTGCCTCAGCTGATGTGGTACGGTTTGGTAATTCAGAAGTGAGAGTGCGAATTGGCGAAGATGTGAGGGATGAAACATGTGTTATCATTCAACCAACTTCTCATCCGACCGATACTCATCTGATGGAACTTTTTTTATTCTGCGACGCCCTCAAGCGCGAAGAAGCATCTCGTATAATCGCAGTTATCCCCTATTTTGGGTATGCAAAGCAAAATATTCAGCATGTCAAGGGGGACTGTGTGTCGGCAAATGTAGTGGTTCGTTTTCTTGAGGCAATTGGATTTCATAAAGTATATACATTTGATATCCATGATGAAGGGACGGGCGGAGTTTTTAGTATTCCTTTTAAGAATCTGAGTGCGTTTCCATTTTTAGCACAGTATATAAGAGAATATTTAAAAAAGCATAAAATCAATACCTCTGATGTAGTGCTTGTTTCTCCGGATCAAGGAGCAGTTGAAAAGGTGCGTGATTTTGGCACTGTTTTTTATGGACGACCTGATTTTTCAGAAGCAGTGATTGAAAAACGCCGTGATCAGACCATCCCTCATAAAGCAGAGCCCATTGATCTGTATGGCAATGTAA
>CAYJVA010000109.1:0-3032 GCA_964373465.1 uncultured Gammaproteobacteria bacterium | reverse complement strand
GGGAGGCATCAGGCAAACTTGATGAGATATTACTTCGTCTTGCAGATAATCTGGAAAAAAGAAGAGTGCTTATTGGCAAAATCAAAGGCGCACTTATTTATCCTGCAATTCTGATCATCGGGATGATCTCTATTATGCTTGTGATGATTATATATGTCGTTCCAAAATTGATTGAAATATACGCAAATTTTGAGGCAGGAGAACTGCCCCGCATGACAAAAATACTGATATTAATTTCAAATATCCTTATTCGGTTTTGGCCTTTTTTAATCATTGCTTTAGTAGGGATTGTATTAGTGCTACGCTCATTCATGAAAACTAAAAAAGGTAAAACTATCATTGATACTCTTATTCTTAAAATACCAGTCATAGGAAAAGTCATCTCAATATCCTCTCTTGTGGATGTGACGCGAACTTTTTCAATTCTTATTGGTTCGGGTGTGTCTATTCTTGATGCGATCACCATAATCAAAGAAACATCAGGAAATATCGTGTATCAATCCGCGTTCGGACATATATATAAAAAAGTTGAAAAAGGAGAATCTCTGGGGACTGCTCTTGAACGTGAAGGTGTTTTTCCCCCTATATTAGTGCAGATGGCAAAGGTAGGAGAAGAATCTGGTCATTTAGATGAAACCATGATGAGAATATCTCGTTATTTTGAGATACAATCTGAAGAGGCAATCAAGACTATGACGACTCTTATTGAACCAGTTATTTTAGTTATTCTGGGAGTAGGGGTTGGGTTTATTATCATGGCAGTCATCACACCCATTTATAATATCACAAATACATTTAACAAATAATTTTCCAAAAACCCTTGACAAACACTGTGAAATATACGTATGATGATAGAAGTTCTGTTAGACATTATTCATTTGAAAAATAATTGATAAAAAATAATAAAAAGGGGGTGAAAATATACAATATGAAAAGAAACATGATAAAAAAAAGTAAAGGATTTACGCTGATTGAGCTTTTGATAGTCATCGGCATATTGGCAGTCCTTGCAGTTACCTTACTGCTTGCCTTAAATCCTGCCGAAGCGCAGAAAAGAGCACGAGATACCAAAAGATTGAGAGACGCCGCGACATTGCAGGCGATAATAAATCAATATTTGGAAAGTGGACTAGCTTTCACCAACACAGCACTCACTTCAGGTACTGGTACAAATAGCCTTGTTGTCGTAGGAACGGGAAATGCACCACAACCATGTAGCCCTACTAGTTCTAATTGGCTTGGCATTAACGTCTGTCCTTATGCGCAGACTGTCCCAGTTGACCCGAATAATGGACAATTAAGAACATTTCAAGGAAATGCAACACCAGTCACCGCTCAATATTGGGCCCGCGTAGATGGAAGCGACTATGAAATAGACGTGCGTCTGGAAGCGCAGGCAAACGCAGCTATGATAACTACCGATACCTCAGTAACAGTAGGTAATGGAAATGGAGTCAATCGATATGAAGTTTTTAGCGGTAGTCCAACCGTTTTACCATAAATAAAACGCTATTAAACAACTACTTAAACAATATATAAATCTAGTAGTTAAAACATAAAAAAGGGAGATGAAAATCTCCCTTTTTTTATCCTTCTGTTTTTCCCAATTCTGCTATACTATACTCATGAATCTAATCGTATTACTCTCCATACTTATCGTATACATCTCAACCCTCAGCAATACCATATTCGGCGGAGACGCAGGAGACTTGGTATCGGCAATACTCACGAAAGGATTTCCTCATCCTCCCGGATATCCACTGTATACCATGCTTGGAATAATAACAAACTCACTTCCTCCTCATCTCACTCCCGCAGGAAAAATAACTTTAATTTCAATTTTTTCCACTTTCATATCACTTATTCTTTTTACCAAAATAATAAAAGAGATCGCAACACCCAAATACTTCCATCAAATCATCTTATCTATCGTTACCTACCTCATTGGATTTAATTATCTTGTGTGGCTCTATAGTGTGATACCTGAAGTATTTCCCCTCAATACTGCCATCACACTTTCGTTGTTTTACTCCGCGATCAAATGGCACAAAACACACCACACAAAATTCTTATACCTTATATTTTTTCTTATCGGACTGAGTATCACTCATCATCATACGTTTGTATTAGTCATCCCATCAGTCATCTATCTCTTGTATACCAAGAGGAAAAAATTACACATTAGAGGCAAAGAAAGAATATTGATTCCTCTCTCTTTTTTCGCAGGAATACTTCCTCTCGCGTATCTTTTATATCACCGATCAGAAGTCGTATGGGGCAATACTCGTACTTTAGCTGGTTTTATCGCAGTCCTTACTCGCGCGCAATACGGCTCGTTTACCGCTGGACATTTTATCACGAATGTAGCGTCGCATCGCATTTTGCAAATAAAAAATCTTTTCTTTTTTACGCGCAATGATTTTACTCTCTGGGGTCTTATCATCGCAGGACTAGGACTTATTTTTTATTTTACGCTTAAAAAATCAGAAGCAAAGACCTTACTCATTGCGGTCTTGATTAACGTCTTTTTATTCGGCCCCGTATTCTTATTTTACGCGAATTTTCCCTTAGCAAGCGATATTTATTTTGCCACTGTAGAGCGGTATCTCATCATCTATTATTTTTTCTTTTCCATGCTTCTCTATTTTGGTTTTTATTGGACATATACCCTGTGCAATAGATACGTCATCAACCGTCTTGTTGATAAAACATATTTTAAAAAAAGTCTTAAAATCTGTATTCTTATCATGATATTTCTACTTCCTTTTCAGATAGGCGTCAAAAATGCGCGGTTTATCTTTCCTTTGAAGAATGATCGCACTGCAGAAAATTTTGGGACTGATATCTTTCGTGTCCCGGAAAAAAACGCATTGATGTTTACCGCATCTGATACAGTGCTTTTCAATACTCAATATATATATCATGCATATCCTCAACTCCGCAAAAATATCATCATCATTGATCCAGCCAAATTCAAGCTTAACGACGATTATATACATATCATTCAATCCACATATCCGCAAATCCGCACA
>CAYJVA010000108.1:0-3048 GCA_964373465.1 uncultured Gammaproteobacteria bacterium | reverse complement strand
CTTTTGCCGATCCTGATTTTGTTGATGTTGTTTCTTTTTTTTCTTCACTCATATATTATTCACCCGCTTTCGGTTTTTCAATATATATACTATTCTCATCATGTTCCACTTCAAAGCGAAAGTCAATCTTCCATGCGGATTTTTAAGCGTTCTGATAATGGTTGAGAGCAAAACATTTTTTGGTGGAAGCTCTGCTATACGAGTTAATTCTTTGCTGTTGTATACAACAGCATCAATACATCCTATTTTGAAGGAGATTGTTTTATCTGTTTTGATAAAATGATACAGTGTGGCAAGAGTGGTGTTCCATTCACGAGGAAGGGTCAAAAGAGCAGATGGGCCTTGAGTAACTTGTGCATCAGCGAGTTCTTTTTTGCGCGCTTTTTTTGCCGCAATATGAAGAAGTGAGTTTTTGACGATTTGAATGCGACTTTCTTTATCGCTACGAATTTTTTTACGTATTTCTTCAAGTTTTTTATGTGATGTGGTACCAAAATTCAAAAGTATATAATGAGAAGCATGATGAAGGGTTTCTGCAAGGTTTTTAACTGTTTTTATTTTTTTAAGAGTAGGCATCGCGTATCTCTCCTATGGGAATGTTTTTACTTTCATTTTTTTGAAAAACCCATATTCTTTGAGATGTTTTTATTATACAATAAAAATATCAGTATGCAAGGGTAAAAATATGATACGGAGATATTTCTTACACGCACAAAAGATACCTATCATGGTAGGATTGCTTTCAATAAGCATATTGCTGTGGATTGTGTTTGGGAGCGTTTATTTTATGGTGCGAGACGAGTATGCGATCAGAGACTTTCAGCGCTCAGCGCTCACGTTTGCCGAGTCTTCACAGTCTGCAGTATTGGCGCCGACTTCCGCACCAACGAGTATTCCTACGATGCCTCAAGCACCGACTACGGTACCCCCATTGATTGTACCGACGAATGTCTTAGTTCCCCAACCGACCCAAACCATGAGCTCTGGGACAGTGCCAACCCCGACTCTTTTACCGCTTATTCAGCATTCAGGTTCTTCTCGCAGACCGACAGCTCTTCCCACTCGTCCATCGTCAACTCCGACACCTCGTCTTCCGTATTCTCGTATACATATCGCACTCCGTTTTCCGGATATTGAGTCTTCTGTGTCACGCATACAAAATGTACAGATTGTGTTTTATCGTCAAGACAATGTCGGTAGGTGGGTGCGACTTCCTGAGACAAAATTATCCACCAGTATGCGTCGGATTGGAAAAGGGGATTATTTTGAAAATGAGGACGATGTTGAGATCAGGATTCGTGTGGGTTCAACAAGTAAAAACGCTCTAAAAAAGATACAGAAAGACCAGCGTTATGCTTTGTCTATCAAAGGAATCTCAACTATTAGACGATTTTTCACAGGTATTGTATTGAAGGAGACGAAAATCAAAAGCAGAGCTCCTTTTATCCAATGCGGGATGACTACGCCACCAGTGAAAGAATGTGGCGATCTGGTGGCGTTGCGTGATGAAAAGCCTCTATTTTCAGGCGATAGCGATGGGTTTTTGGATGCATCGCCCAGTTATAATAGAGTGGATCTCCGGGATTTGGACTATACTGCATTTATGTACCATAAAAACGGAGGAGGCGATACTGATCGGTCTGCTGATTATAATGAAGATGGAGTCGTGGATGATAAGGATATTGGCATCATTGCGGGACATTATGGATTACATGGTGATAGTATTAACTAATAAATAAATTAATTTTAATTGAACAGATTCCGTCGTTCGGCAGCCCCAAAAAATACAGAATGCCAAATTTTTCGGGGCTCCCCGCCTCACGCCACCTGTTCAAAATAACAAACTATAGTATATGAATGATGAAAGTATATTTCCCAGATGGTTTATGGAGGGCGCGATGTTTTTTTTCATCGGGTTTATAATTGTATTAGTGATTTTTTTTGTGCGTTACCAACGATCAAAAATAAACATGGCGCAATCAGTCAAACCACCTATCCTTTCTTTTGGTTCTAGTCCTGTGACGTTTTCTCCAGGACAACCGTTTGAACTACTTATTCAGCTTGATCCTCAAGATAATGACATTCGTTCGTTTGATATTGTCATACAGTATGACGATAGGAAAATCTTTTTTCAAAATCCCGAAGATATTTCTTCATATATCAGCTCTTCCTATCAATTATTAAAAGGAACAACTACCACTTATATTGATACTGCGCATAAAACAATTCGGATAGTCGGAGTGAATACAAAGGGTAAGTTTGCTTCTTTGGTGGTGATTGCCCGTATTGTTGGGGTTGTGGCTCGTGATGTGCCTGCTGGTTCATATCCATTATTTATGTGGGATACATCTCAGACAAAACTGGGGGATTATGTGAGGGTGAGGGAGATTGCTATGGTTGAGAAAGTGTTTACTGTAAAGATGTAAAAGGAACGGTATATAATGATATGGTATACATATTTCGTAGGGACAGGGTAGTGCTCTATCCCTACATTCATTCATATGATCATTCTTCCTCGTCAAAGAAAACCCAATCGTTTAAGACATTATGATTATTCACAAAATGGTTGGTATTTTATCACCATATGTACGAAAGAAAGGGAAGAGTATTTTGGCAAAATTCAACAAGGGAAAATGATAATGACAAATCTTGGTGCCATTGTTCTGGATTTGTGGTTGGAAATACCAAAACATTTTAATATGGTTTCATTGGATGAATATATTGTCATGCCTAATCATATTCATGGAATTATTGTGATTGATAAAAATAATCTGATCGTAGGGAACGCAGATCTGCGTTCCCTACAAACGAAAATTAAAACGAAAAACATTCGAACAAAAATGTTGTTATCAAAAATTATTCATGGCTTTAAATCTTCGGTTTCTCGTAAAATCAATCAAACAATATGGCAGAGATCATTTTACGATAATATCATCAGAAATGAACAATCACTGTGTGCAATACGTGAATATATACGATCAAATCCTCTCAAATGGAATGAAGATGAAAAGAATAACACAATTGTTAAAAAAAATGCTTGAAACTTTG
>CAYJVA010000107.1:0-3053 GCA_964373465.1 uncultured Gammaproteobacteria bacterium | reverse complement strand
GGGGACTTTCTGTACAAAACTCTCAAAACATACCTTATCCCACCTTATTTTTTATACTCAAAAAGCTCTTGATCTCTGTAATTATTCTTTTTCATATGAAGAAAAAAATTATATACCTGTTCGGTAATCCAATCGTATCGCTTGACGTACACGCTGTTTCTCTTATGCCCTTTTTACAAAACACATTTTTAGATTATCAGTTTATTCATCTTGATCCAACTGAAGAAATTGATACGAGACAAGTAAAAGAATTCAGAGGTATAGATGTGGTCATCGGAATAAAAAAAGTCATGGTTTTTCATACGCTTGATGATTTTACTCCATCACCTCGCTTTTCACCTCATGATTATGATGTATTATCTCAATTAAAATTACTTAAAAAGCTGGGAAAAATTGACAAATGTATTATTATCGGGATTCCAACACGCGGAAGCAAAAAAATAATTCAACATGACCTTAAGAATGTCTTGTCTTCCATGACACTTTAAGAAAGTGTGAAGCGCAACTCATACACGGATCGTACGCACGAACAATCTGTTCAATTTCTCTGATGAGTGTCTGTTTGTCTTTATGAAGATTTACAGTCAGATATTCTCGTATGCTTTCTTCTATGCCAATCTGATTTTGACCTGTTGGGACAATGATGCGAACAGTCGCTATTTTTCCAAGCTCATCAATATCTAACTTATAAAAAAGAGTGCCTCGTGGCGCTTCAATGATGCCAATGCCTTTACTTTTTTTCCTGATAATAGGTTGTTGCTTCTCTGGAACGATAGCAAGTGTTTTGAGCATATCAAGGGAAGAATCAACCGCGTGCAGTATCTCAATTGTTTGTGCGAGATTATTGTGATAAATATTCATAGAAGGAAAAAGCAATAATGCGTCTTGCGCATCGCTTTTAGTCCGCGGATGAAGCGCGTCTTTTCCATTATTCAATCGTGAAAGCGCGCCAACCATATATGTCTCTGATTTGAACGTATATCCTGACGCGTGCGAATGAGGAATAACCAGATGAGTGAGATACTCTCCATACTCTTCATCAGATAAAGTCGTGCCATCATGCACTGTCATGACACCGTCAAGAAAATCGAAATCAGTACTTTTAAGACTCACATATTTGATTTTTCTCTCCAAGGTAAATGTGCATTTTTGAAAAAGGTTAATTGCACGCAGTACTGCAGATCGTACAGCCTCAAGTTGTACGATCAGTTTTTTACAACTCGCCTCATCAGGAAGACGCGTGAACCCGCCAACCGCCACAAAGGGCGCATGCACTGACCGTCCGCCAATTGTTTTCCCCACGGCATTACCCGCAGATTTTATCTCAAACGCATCATGCAAAATCTGATGATATTCGTTATTATTTTCATCAAGATCTAAAAGACTATCAACTCTTAATATGTCTGGAAGCGCAAAAAAATAAAGATGCAAAGCATGATCGCGGATGATAAGACCATAATTTAACAATTTCCGAAGTTTTAATGTCTGATCGCTTGGAGTGATTTGAAGCGCATTTTCAATTGCTTTGATAGCGCATAAAAGATGCGCGTTTGAACAGGTTCCACAAATACGGGCAGTCAATTGAGGTACTCCTGCTACGTCTTTTCCTCGGATCGCTTGAGTGTAAAATCGTTTAAACTCAGTGATGGAAAATCGCACCCTCTCAATCGTATTATCTTTAACAATCACTGAGAGACGAGCCTTTCCCTCTATTTTTGATATTTCATTAATTGACAGGTCAAAAGTATGCATATAAACTTATATTTTTACCATTCCGTATTCACTCAAATACGAATTAATAACGGTAAGAAATATATTTTCATCCATAGGACAGCCCGGAACCACTGCGTCAACCGTGATAACATCTGCTATTTTTTTTACCATTAGAGTGTATGCAAAGTGTACTAAAATAGGCGCGATTTCCTCCTTTGTCGTCGCGTCAAAAGTATTTCTTTGTCCAGACGGCATACCTGATGCTGCGCATGCTCCTATCGCAATTACTTTTTTGGCAACGCTCCGTATTTTTTGTACCATTTTTTCCTGTTCTTTTGAGGTAATCGCGCCTTCAATGAATGCAAGATCAATGTTATGAAGTTCGGCTTTTTTTTGAAGGGGAAGAAAATGAACAAATTCAATCGCCTGTTTCCACATCGCAAAATGATCATTCAATAGTTCGGTAAAAATAATAGTTGAATCTTCACAACATGAAAAAGAAAACCATCCAACACGCAGTTTTTTGTTGTTGATCATATATTGCTTTAATTATCTTATCATATCTTTCTTTTGTTTGAAGTTATTGACTATTGAGAAGCAACTCCCTACACTAAAAGAATGACAGATTTTCGCCCTCTTGGGGTTACCACAGTCAAAGACAAAGTATATGTATATTATCAACCATCTCATGCTTTACCTACGGTATTTTCTATCGGAGTCAGTCATGATGGAATACATTTTAAACCATATCGCAAAAGAGGGGATATTCTCATTTTTAACACTAAATTCGTTCATACAGGCTCCTGCTGATATTCCAGTCAAGAATATCTCACTTCGCCTTGATAAATCATTAAAAAATCCCATACTTTCCCCAAAGAAAGAGAGCTCTTGGGAAGCGTTTAATACATTCAATCCCGCGGCAGTGTATGAAGCTGGAAAAGTACATATTCTTTATCGCACCCAAGGATATAATTATATATCTGTATTAGAATATGCCTCAAGTCGTGATGGCGTACATATTGATGAGCGACTTGAATATCCAGTGTTTACTCCTCCTCATATGTCCATTTTAACTCAGAAAAAGAAAGTATATGATATTTCATCTCCCTCTCTGTCCGCAGGATATGGAGGATGTGAGGATCCGCGCATCACCAAAATTGACGATATGTTATATATGTGTTATACGGCGTATGATGGAGTAAATCCCCCTCGTGTCGCATTTACCTCTCTCTCTGTTGATGATTTTTTAAAAAAGCGGTGGATATGGACACCTCCTGTCCTTATCTACCCATCGTAGTTGAAATTGCAAAGAAATTTCAACGTACGGTGGGTTATACCGC
>CAYJVA010000106.1:2373-3109 GCA_964373465.1 uncultured Gammaproteobacteria bacterium | reverse complement strand
AAGTCTTCTCTCAAACTCGCACAATGGTTCTGGAGTAGAAATGTGGTTGAGTTGGTATTCAGGTGAAGACATATTTTAAGGAAGACATATTTTAAGATTGATAAATAACTTTACCGTATTTTTTGATCTCACCAATAAGCGTATGATATCTCAGCTTCATATCTTCTTGAGTAAGAGGGATAGGTTCAATCCTATCAGAAATTGTTATTGATAATTTTTTTAGTGTCATCATTTCTCTTATATGATCACGACTAAAATGATTTGAAATGATTGCTAGATCAATATCAGATTCTTCATGCTGTTTATTTTTCGCATAGGAGCCGAAAAGAATCACTTGTTGTATATGTATATTATTTTTTTTAAGTAAAGAGATATACCCTCCAATTTCTTTGATGACTTGTGTATCTTCAAAAACTTTATTTATCATAGTAATTTTTTAAAATCTTTAAACAAACTGAAAGTAAGCATCATATATTTCTTTGTAAAACTTTTAGTCGCTTTTTTATAGAGTTTGGTTTTATCTATGTCATAACGCGCTTCAACATTAAATGTGGTTATCTCAGCCAGTTGATTAATGACTTCTTGCGTTAAATCTAAATCGGCACGACGAGCAATTTTTACCAAATCATGACTGACAAGAGGATACTGATCCTTGTTTTTAATAAATAATGCTTTTAAGATTTTCTCTATGACTAAATGACAACAAAAGAGAGCAAAATTATATCGTTTGAGCTTA
>CAYJVA010000106.1:0-2363 GCA_964373465.1 uncultured Gammaproteobacteria bacterium | reverse complement strand
CTAAATCTTCAGTAGCGCTTCTCAACCATGCTTTCTTCAAACGATCTTTTTCGTTTTTTTCCATGTATGCATTATATCATACCTTGCATGTTATACGTACATCTACTACACTATTATAGCATGAACAATGAACTGATCAAACAACAGGGATTAACTGCTCACAAAGCGCAAGAACTTCTGAGAAAATATGGCTTGAATGAAATCACAAAAAAGAAAAAAAAGAGCATTTTTACTACCTTTATATCCCAATTCAATAATTTTCTCATTCTTCTTCTTATTGGCGCGGGGATATTATCGCTTTTTCTTCATGAGATAGTGGATAGTCTTTTTATTTTTTTTATTATTCTTCTCAATGCTTTTTTTGGACTTTATCAAGAGTTTAAGGCAGAAAAATCACTTGAAGCACTCAAGGACTTGACTGTCACGACAACGAGAGTGATACGCAATGGTGGCGAACAAAGTATCAATAGTAAATATCTAGTTCCCGGAGATATTGTATATGTAGAAGAAGGGACTAAAATACCGGCCGATGCACGCGTCATTCAATCACGATATCTTGAAGTAAACGAATCCTCACTCACCGGAGAATCCCTTCCTGTTCTCAAAAACGAAACAGATAAAAAAAACCAAATGATTTTTATGGGGACTGTGGTCGCAAAAGGACGCGCATATGCACAGGTTGAGAAAACAGGAAATACAACTCAACTTGGTACTATCGCAGAGACGTTGACATCTATCAAAGATCAAAAAACTCCCCTGCAAGAAAAATTAGAGATATTTTCAAAACAGATCGGTATTATCGGTATAATCGCATCAATCTTAGTTTTTTTACTATCCCTTGGACAAAGTGGTCATATTTTTACGAGTTTTCTTTTCGCGGTGAGTCTTGCAGTCGCGGCAGTTCCTGAAGGATTGCCCGCGGTGATGACAATTACTCTGGCAATTGGAGTTGAACGAATGAGCGCAAAAAAAGCAATAGTACGTAAATTAAACGCAATAGAGACTCTTGGATCAATCACACTTGTCGCCACTGACAAAACAGGGACACTCACCACCAATCAAATGAGGGTCAAAGATATATGGGTAGATCATCTTTCCTATGATATAACGCGACCCCCTTCATCTTCTCATCCCGTATTTTCACAATTGTTATTAAATAGCATTTTATGTTCTACGACCTCACTTATCGTAAAAGATGAAAAAGAATATGAGGTAGTTGGCGATCAGACAGAGGGAGCCTTGCTCATCCTCGCAAAACAGGCACAAAAATCAATCCATTCAATACGTAATAAATGGAATATAGTTGATGAAGCAGGGTTTGACCCTATTAAAAAAAGAATGAGTGTCATAGCTTCATCGTCTCTTGATGATCAACAAACCTATGCATTGAGCAAGGGAGCGCCCGAAAGTATTCTTTCAATATCCACTCATATTCTGTCTGATGGTAAAGAAATCGCATTCACCGACCTTCAGAGAAAAAAAGTGAATGAAATGCTTAATTCATATACAAAAAAAGGGCTTCGGGTCATTGCATTCTCTCATAAGAAAATTATACAGGAAAAGGGAAAAAAAACGACTTTCCATATTCATAAAAATTGGATACCATATATGGAATCTGGCCATACATTCATAGGTTTTGTTGGTATTGCAGACCCTCTTCGTCAAGAAGCAAAAGAAGCAGTAGGAAAGGCACAAAAAGCAGGTATAAAAATCGTTATGATTACTGGAGACAACCCACTCACTGCAGAAAACATCGGCATTGAGACCGGGATTATCTCCGAAGGAGAACCAATACTCACTGGAAAACAAATAGATACCTACTCTGATTCTGCCCTCATTCAGCTCATGAAAAATATTAAAATTTTTGCACGCACATCGCCTCATCATAAACATAGATTAGTGAGTCTTTTTCAAAAAAGGGGAGAGGTAGTTGCAGTGACTGGAGATGGAGTGAATGATGCGCTCGCGTTAAAGCAGGCCAACGTCGGTGTTGCAATGGGCATGACTGGGACTGATGTAGCAAAGGAAGCATCAGATATGATCATCACCGATGATAATTTTGCAACCCTTATTAATGCAATTGAAGAAGGAAGGAATATATTCAATCATCTGAAAAACGTCATAAAATACTTAGTCACTTCAAATGCTGCAGAAGTGATCACGGTCATTTTTGGACTTATGTTTAAGCTTCCTTTGATACTGACGGCCCTCCAAATTCTGTATATTAACTTCATCACAGATGGACTTCCCGCGCTCTCTCTTGCTTTTTCACCAAAAGATTCGCATGTCATGTCCCAAAAACCCCGCACTTCCCTCACTATTCTTCATCGCCGTGATTTGATATATATTCTTTCAATAGGACT
>CAYJVA010000105.1:0-3154 GCA_964373465.1 uncultured Gammaproteobacteria bacterium | reverse complement strand
TACCCTTCCCCTTTCACTATATCGCGCATACATCTATAAGGAAAAAAGAATTATACACAGAATAAGTTGGAGTATATCACACTTGCAATATGAAAATTGTATTGTACACTTATTTTATGGAAAAACAACCGCGGGAAAAAACCCATACAAAACCTCTACAAAAAATGATTACCACAGGAAGTGCTTTACTTTTCTTTGGTGGAATAGGGCTTCTTGCTAAAGGAAGCTTTGATTCAGGGCACATTCAAAAAGAATTAGACCAACGTGTTCCAACAGTCTACTCTGTTGACACGTTGCAACAAGCACGTGGTGTAATCGTAGATTTTCAACAAAATGTAGAAACTCTTATTCTTGATGGTAACACAAAACAGATAGCGGATCTTGCTGAAAAACCAGAAATAAAACACGCAATTGAAATAGATCGAGCAAATAAACAAAATCAAATGAAAAGATTAAAAATAGACTCTCAACTGAGGGAAAAAAAGCACCCTTACGAAAAAGTAATTGTAGGAATTGCACTTATACTGATTGGTGGTGTAGGTATAACTTCTGATCCGGCACTCAGTGAAAAACAAAGTCATAAAAACCCAACAAATACTCGTTCCTGATCTCTTTTTTGGACTACTATCACAATCCATGCGTTAAATGTGCGTTCATTATGCGGGAATTATATTCTACTATACTCAAGAGAAATTTAATAAACAGTACAAACTTGACTTTTTATACTGAGATTAGATATAATCTATAGCATATGAATCAACTTGCAAGAAAATTTCACCTCAATACCTATATTGATGTTGATATCAGTGCTCGTCTCAAAGCATACGCGGGGATTAAACGACTTACTATCGCAAAAACTCTTGAACTTCTCCTGCAGGACGCGCTTGAAAATAGAGTGAAGGTAAAAGATGAAACCATTGAATTTCCTCTTGTAGATGAGGCAATGGAAACACGTATCACGCGTGCAGAAAAAGAAATCAAAGAAAACAAATACACAAAAATCAAGAATAAAAAAGAACTGGGAAAGTATTTACAATCTCTCTAACATGTATACGTTGCAATTTACTCCTACTTTTGAACGTTCCTACCGAAAACATATCAAAAAAAATCGCGCGCTTGAAGAAAAAACACACAAATCCCTTCGTCTTCTTATGCTTAATCCCTTTTACCCCTCACTGAAAAGCCATAAAGTACGGACGAGAAATCATAAAATTAAATGGAGTAGCCGAGTAACCCCTGATATTCGAATCATATGGGACTTTGACCCTCTGACGTCTGATCTGATTTATATATACGACATAGGAGGTCATACAGGGAAACGAAAAGTGTATAAATAATGTGAATTACGAAATTATTTTTAGATTGTTGTCATGCTGAACTTGCCCTCCGAATCGGTGGGTTTATTTCAGCATCTTAAGCAATTAACAATAGAAATATTAGATTCCGAAACGAGTTCGGAATGACAATATAAGCTAAAGATATTATTTTCGTTACGGTTAATTTCGTAATTCAAGTTAAATAATATTATCTTTATATCATTATGTTTCTTTAGTAAAAAAAATCTATTGCAGGAAAAAAAAGTTTATTGTACACTTATTTTATGGTAAAAGACCCGCGGGAAAAAACCCATACAAAACCTCTACAAAAAATGATTACCACAGGAAGTGCTTTACTTTTCTTTGGCGGTATAGGACTTTTTGGTAAAGGCAGTTATGATAACGAACAAATTAAGAAAGAACTAAATCAACTTGTTCCAACACTCTACTCTGTTGACACATCGCAACAAGCCCGTCGTGAAGTTGCAGACTTTGAAGAAAAAATAGAAAATCTTATTCTTGAAGGAAACGTTGCACAAATATCTGCTTTGGCAGAACAAACAGAAGTAAAAAAGTCAATTGAGAAATTACGAAAAGACAAAAAAAATCATAAAGAAAGATTAATAACAGACTATCAACTGATGGAAAAAAAGCACCCTTACGAAAAACAAATTGGAGGATTCGTATCTATAATGCTTGGTCTTATAGGGATGGCTTTTGCTCCAGAACTCAGTGAAAAAAAAGTTATAAACACTCAAAAGATACGCTTTCTTAATCTCTTTTTTGGGCTACTATAACAATCCATGCGTTAAATATGCGTTCATTATGCGGGAATTATATGTGTTACTTGACAAAATATGTATTCCATACTATCATGTAATAGATGAAAATCATACTTGAAGAAATCGTAAAAATCATGGAGAGAGGGCAAATTACCTTACCTGTTTCTATTAGGAAAGAATTAGGTCTTTCCCCTAAAACGTGGCTTTCCATGAGACTAACTAATGATAAAGAGGTTCTTCTCAAGCCTTTAAAAAGTGAGAAACTTTCTTCTCTCAGCAACTTCCTTAAAAAATTATCCCACGATCATACGATATATTGGACCATTGCTGATGAACAGAAAAGACTCAAAATAAGAAAAAAGTCTACACTCAGATTAAAAAAACAAGCTTTAGAATGAAGATTATTGTTGATACTAATGTAATTATTGACTACTTACGATCACCGTACAAACACAAAACCATATTCCACTCTTTATTTCTCAACGATGAACATATCGCGGTAATAACTCTAGTCGTCATTGCGGAATTGTACGCAGGTAAAAGTGTAGCATCGGGAAAAATAAAAATCATTATTGATGAACTCATAAATTCGTGTGAAGTAACTGAGGGTAACATTGAAATCTATAAAAAAGCTGGCGAGATTATTCGAGATACCAATCGTCACACTTTCCAAGACGCGATCATTGCCGCCACTGCCATCTTTTTAAAACTGCCCCTGTTGACCCTCAACAAAAAAGATTTCAAACATATAAAGGAAGTTCTGCTGTACGATATAAAATTAACTTAAACCATAATCTATACTTAATACTATGAAAATCGGTATTGTAGGAGGAGGGATAACTGGACTCACCGCAAGCTTCTATGCATCCAAGAAAGGACATCATGTCTCTCTCTTTGAGAAACAGCCAACTCTTGGGGGTCTTGCTTCTGGATTTAAAGGAGAAACACAGTGGCGCTGGCCTCTTGAGCGCACATATCATCATCTTTTCTCCAGTGACACTGATATTTTGGATTGTGCAGAAAACAGTGGTTTCAATGGTATTTTTTTTAGCAAAC
>CAYJVA010000104.1:2097-3180 GCA_964373465.1 uncultured Gammaproteobacteria bacterium | reverse complement strand
ATTTGATGAAATCAAATCGTTTGCGGAAAAAATTGGAACGAACCGCCGCCTGCTTTCCAAAAAAGTCCTCGTCGGGCTTCGCCCGCCGTTTGATTTAATCGCCAAACAAAAGGGTTTTTGCGAAGCGAGACCCGCCGAAGGCGGGGCGAGCGAGCAATCGTCTCGTCCTGAAAAATCGTTAAGTTTTGATTGGTCGGGAAGGAGGGAATTGAACCCTCTACCTCTTCGGTACCTGCCCGCCGTAACTTGTCGGGGATGCCAGACTTGAACTGGCAACCTCACGGTCCCGAACCGTGCACGCTACCTTTGCGCCAATCCCCGTTACGACAAGTGCAGGCGGGCCGAACCGAGCGGTCTACCGATGACCTACATCCCGTCACTGTTTTCCACTTCCAACCCGTGTCTCCACCTGAGACCGTTTGGCGATTTTTTTTGGGGAAAAAATATTCTTTCTTTCCTTGCCTTTCGGCAAAACTACTTCTTGTTTTTTTGATTCTTCTTCCTTTTTCTTCTTTCCCTCTTCATCTTCAATCATTTTTACTCGTTCCTGTTCTTCTTTTTCATGTTCATCAACCGCCTTTTTTTCTTCACTTTTCTGCAGATCAAAATAGTGACGAAGATTGCGTCGCACTTCTTCAGTTTTTTCCTTATCCTCACTTTTATACTGTGATTCTATTTTTTTTATATCAAGAAGAGTATGATTCATCTCTTTTGCTTTTTCGCTTTTTTGAGTTGAGTTTTCTCTGCTATGAATAGGTTGTCCAACGACCGATTGTCCTGCTTTTTTAACTGCTCCTACAGTCAGATCTTGTACTGTTTTCCCTGTTTTTTGAACAGTTGATTTACCCAACTCCACCAACTCTTCAAACGTATCTGAGAATAAACTTCCCTTTTTCATCATATAACTTTTAAGTTTTCATTTTTTCCCGCAGAGCGGGATCCCGCTTTGCGGGAAACTTTTAACTTTCCTATATTCCCATCACTGCCCTCGCCCGCTCAGTCAGACGATCCATACTCCATGGCGGGTCAAACACTAATCGTACGTGCGTCTCTTTTATTCCGTCAATTTCTTTCACTTTATTT
>CAYJVA010000104.1:0-2087 GCA_964373465.1 uncultured Gammaproteobacteria bacterium | reverse complement strand
CATGCTTGAGATAAGTTTCTTTTGGTGCAATCTTTTTAATATCATCTTCTATTGTCTCAAAAAGCGGACACCCCATGCTCGTCAACGTCATGGCAATATCAACCACGCCATTATTTTCCTTTACCTCATAGACCAGCCCCAAATCTACAATTGAGATATAGAGCTCGGGATCCATGACCTCAAATAGTTTGCTCATGATTTTTTCTTTTAAATGTGGCATAATGTATAGTATAACAGTAATATGATATATAATTTGGAAGTTTTTATTAACTTTTAACTTTTCATTTTTGACTTTTAATTTATGAACCATTATAAACTACACTTCGTACCCTTAGGAGGCATTGTTGGTGTCACCAAAAACATGTATGTGTATGAACTCTTCGAAAATGATACGATAAAAGATATACTTATCGTTGACTGCGGTATTGGATTTTCCAAAGAAACTGATTTTGGCGTTGACTTTGTCATCCCGGATATCCGTTATCTTGAAGATAAAAAAGATAAAATTCGCGCCATTCTTCTCACGCACGGACATGAAGATCATATCACGGCGCTCCGATTTCATTATGAAAAACTGGGGCGACCCCCTATTTACGCAAGCCGATTAACCGCGCTTCTTGCTGAAAACAAGTGCAAAGAATTCGGACTGAAACTGAAGATCAATACCATCTCATATCATAAAGAATATCAATGGGGCCTTCTTAAAGCTGAATTTATTGAACTCACACATTCAATCCCCGATACCACACATATTCTGATAAAAACTCCTGTCGGTACTCTGTATCATGGCTCTGATTTTAAGTTTGACCTTACACCCCCCTATGGTAATCCTCCAGACTTTTATACTATTGCAAAAGCAGGGAAAGACGGAGTTCTCTGCCTTCTTTCAGATTCTCTCGGATCAGAAAATCCTGGATTTACCGCATCAGAAAAAATAGTTGGCAAAACATTTGAGGATGAGATGCGAAGTACCAAAGGCACATTTTATATGACGACTTTTTCAAGCAACATCTCTCGCATCAGACAATGTGTGGAATCAGCTATCACATTCAATCGTAAAATATGTTTTCTTGGTCGTTCAATGCGACAGAATACCACACTTGCCCATGACATCAACTATCTTCCTATCCCGCATGAAAATAGCATAAAAGAAGAGGAGATACAAAAGTATGCTCCTCACCAAATTTGTCTTATCGTCGCCGGATCTCAAGGACAATATGATTCAGCGCTGTCAAAAATCGCAAACAATCTCAACAAAAATGTAAGAGTCAGAAAAGGAGACAAAGTCATCTTCTCATCAGACCCGATCCCGGGATATGAGAATGAAGTATATGATCTGATTGAGCGATTATCCATGGCTGGTGCCTCCATCGTGTATTCAGATATTCATGAGCAACTACATGCGTCAGGACATGGCAATCAAGAAGATTTGAAACTTCTTATGCGATTGACAAAGGCAAAATATCTTATTCCTATAGGAGGAACAGTTCGCCATCAACAACAATATCTCCAGCTCGCAAAAGAATTAGACTATTCTGAGAATCAAACTTTTCTCATGAGAGAAGGGGAGACTCGGTGGTTTGAGATGGGAAAAACGTATAAAGGCGAAGTAGTCGCCACAAAAAATATATTTGTTGACGCGTATGGGATAGGAGATGTCGGGAATGTCATTTTACGCGATAGAGAAACTTTATCACAAGAGGGAATAGTGATAGCAATACTGATGGTCAGTCAAGATAATGAGTTTATTACAAAACCTCAATTCATCTCTCGCGGATTTGTATTTGGAAAAGGGGAGAAACAGCTATTTGAGAAAGCAGAGCGCGAGATTGAAAAATTAATGAAAATAAAAGAAGAACCACGCGTCAATTGGGACCTGAAAAAACAATCACTTATCAAACGATTGGAAAATCTTCTCTATAAAGAGACCGGCCGCGAACCGTTAGTGGCGGTTGAAGTGATACAGATTTAGCCCTGCGCAAGTTGAGATACATAGGTAACACTTCTATATCAAAACGCCTCATCAGTTTGAACAAAGAAAAAAAGGGAGGAAGATAGGTTAAAAGTAAAATACGTGCTTTATAGGA
>CAYJVA010000103.1:0-3215 GCA_964373465.1 uncultured Gammaproteobacteria bacterium | reverse complement strand
AAAATGAAAGGAAAAATACTTTATCATCCATCTGTTCTCGTATACCATCATAGAAGAAATAACCTCACTGCGTATCTTGCTCAACATGCGAATTATGGATATCATAGAGGAGCATTTTTTGCACAAGGAGATACTAATTCAAGAAAAATAAGCTATTGCATCCCAACTTTTTTTATTTTGTATCTTGGATTTTTATTCATATACAGTATTTTTTTACGTCGGATATTCTTTTTTCCGGTTTTCTTTCTTCCTTTTTTTATATATTTAGTTGCTCTCTTTTATGCGTGCATTAAAACATTCTTACGCACGAAAGATTTTACAGTCTCTTTATTTACTCCTTTTGTTTTATTTTTCACACATACTGCGTATGGTATACTATTTATAAAAGGATTTTATAAAAAAAATCATATCTATGACTAACAATCAAGTAGAAATAGCTCAAAAAGATGATGTCGAAATACGAATTATACGAAATAAATGTATAAGCGCCGCCACCTGCACCGTCTATGCCTCAAACACTTTTGATCTTGATGCAGATAATATTGCAATTATCAAAAAAGGAGACTGGGATTCTCTCAAAAAAATAATCTCTGCGGCAATATCCTGTCCGGTATTTGCCATTGAAGTATATGAGAAGGGAAAAAAACTGTATCCAAAATAAAATTTATATATGTTCTTGACAAACTCATACTTCATTTGTCATACTTAAAATATGGGACAAAAAAAAAGGCTTAAAAGAAAACCAGTTGTGGTCGTCGGATATCCGCCTATTGAATCTAAAAAAGGAGTACCACTTCTCTCTCAAAATAGACAATTTCAATATTTTAATTCTCCCACATATATCTATCCAATGGTGCCTGCGTACGCCGCCTCAAACTTGAAAAAGCACGGATATAAAACATACTGGATGGATGGCATTGCAGAACGCCAGAAATATGATGCGTGGATCGCAAAATTAAAAAGAATAAAAGCAGAATATCTCATGATTGAAACAAAATCACCTGTTGTAAAAACACACTGGAAACAAATCGCAGATATAAAAAAAAAGGTAAAAAGCTTAAAAATCATTTTAGTTGGCGACCATGTCACTGCCTTTCCTGAAGAGACGTTTGAACACAGTCGCGTAGATTACATCATACGAGGAGGAGATTATGATTTTGTTATGGTGAATTTGTTAAATCATATTTACGACAATGAACCGCTTGAGGGAGGAATATACTGGAGAGAAGGAGATAGAAACATACATGTTGAGCCAAAAGGCATATCAGTCCTCCCTAACGAAAAAAAAGTATATCATTCAGGCCCATCATCTCTCAAACACAATCTTGATACACTCCCTTTTGTAGACCGTGATCTTACTAAATGGAAATTGTATGCATATGAAAATGGAAACTATAAATACACTCCGGCAACCTATATGTATAGCGGTCGAGACTGTTGGTGGAATAGGTGTACTTTCTGCGTGTGGGATCATACAATAAATCCCATCGGATCGTACAGAAGTTTTTCTCCTGAACGGCTTTTTGCTGAAGTAAAACACGTCGTTGATACATACGGAATTAAAGAAATATTTGATGACGCAGGAACTATGTTTATTGGTCCAAAACTCAAAAAATTCTGCAATCTCCTTATCGAAAGTGGATATAACAAAAAAGTACGATATGGATGCAATATGCGATTTAACGCTCTCAATCAAGAATATTATGATCTCATGGGCAAAGCGCGATTTCGCTTCATCCTCTATGGTATGGAATCAGGCAATCAGAAAACATTGGATAAATTAGATAAAGGAACAAAAGAAGCTGATGCGATAAATGGTCCTCGTATGGCAAAAAAAGCTGGGCTTGATCCTCATATTACTATCATGCTTGGTTATCCGTGGGAGACGTATGAAGATGCCAAACGCACTATTGCGATAGCAAAATATGCGTTCAAAAAAGGGTATTATGAGACCATGCAAGCGACCATCGTCATTCCATATCCTGCCACTCCTCTGTGGAAAGAATGCAAAGAGAAAGGATGGCTCTTAACCGAAGATTATGATCGATACGATATGAGAGAACCTATCATGAAAAGCCCTCTTACTAAAAAACAGATATTAAATCTTGAACAAGATCTTTATTCTACTTTTATGACACCTCAATATATCACTCGAAAAATTCTAAGCATTCGTAGCGTGCATGATTTTACATATCTTTTTTATATGGCAAAAAAATTGATCGGTCATTTGCTGGATTTTGACCCTAATCAAACTAAAGTAAGCTTTGCCTCACCAACATTTTGGAAAAATGCTTTTTCAACTCTTGGTAAACATTTTTTTGCCCCGAAAACATCGGTTGACGGCGAAAAAGACGCAATCCGACTTGCAGATTCTGCAGTCAACATGTAAAATAGCTTATCTATGATGTTTTTATTTCATGAACTGCTACACATATTCTCAAGCATGACTATTGGTGTAATTGGAGGTATGATAACAAAAGAATGGACTTTGACGATCACCACGTCTCTTATCGCAGGCGTATTCATTGATCTTGATCATCTCTATGATTATTGGCGCGCATTTGGCATAAAATTTAATCTCAAGTATTTTTTAAAAGGATATCAATTCTTAAAAAACGAGAAAATCTATCTTCCTCTTCACGCGTGGGAATTAGTCTTTTTATTATTTTTTATCACATACTTTATAGACTTTACGAACTTTATGAACTTTAAAACGATCCTTCTTACCTTTTCTTTTTCCTTATTTTTTCATTTGGTTATTGATATTTTTACTAACAAATTATTCTTTTCATCATATCTATATCTTAATAGACTGTTTAGTCGATTTCAACTTGAAAAGCTCGTGAGCAAAGAACACTATCGCAAAAGTCTAAAATTAAAAAACGATAGATTCTAACGACAAAAATATCAGAATTTCCACAAAGTAATTTGAAATAAATATGACAACCTCATTTCCATCAGTTTCATTTATAATATGCACATTCAACAGTCAAGCAACAATAAAAGATTGCTTAAAAAGCATAGACAATTTAGACTATCCTAAAGATTTAATAGAAGTTCTTATAATAGATGGCAAATCAAAAGATAAAACAGTCAAAATAGCAAAAAACTACTCTTTCTGTAAAATATTATCAATAAAAACAGACGGTCCTGAAATCGCAACTGCAATAGGCTATAATAAAGCAGAAAATGAATTATTAGTAAACTTTCCTTCT
>CAYJVA010000102.1:0-3219 GCA_964373465.1 uncultured Gammaproteobacteria bacterium | reverse complement strand
ACTATATATCCAATTGGATTATTAAAATAAAAAAGTATTTCTTTCTTAAAAAGAGTTAACATATATAAATTTGTCCTAAGAAACTAATTTTTTAAATAACGTTTCAACTGATCCCTTTCTTTTGGGTTTCTCTCCGTCATATACGAGGCTCCCTTTGTTGATAATAATAAGTCGTGTCGCAACATCCTCAATCTCAGAGAGAATATGAGTTGAAAGAATAATTGTTTTTTTCTTCCCTAAGTCTTTGATAAGTCTTCTTATTTTATCCTGCTCTATTGGATCAAGTCCCGAGGTAGGCTCATCTAAAATGAGAAGAGTTGGATTCCCAAGAAGTGCCGCAGTCAGACCCACACGTTGTTTATATCCACGCGAAAGCGTATCAATACGAGAAGATAATACCTCTTCAATACCAGTATGTGTACACAGGAAATCATTTTTTTCAAATACACTTCCCTTCATTGAAGCTATAAATCTGAGATATTCTTCAGTTTTCATCTCTTGATAAAGAGGATTGTTTTCTGGTAAATATCCTGTTGTATGCACCACACTCATTCGGTCATCTATAGGGTTTTTTCCATTCACAGAGAGTGATCCTGTTGTTGCGCTAAGATATCCAACGATCAATCTCATTGTCGTTGTTTTTCCTGCGCCATTTGGACCAAGAAGACCTATGATCTCACGATCTTTCACTTCAAAAGAGATGTTTTTCAGTGCGCTTTTATTGCCAAAAACTTTACTCACATTTTTTACTCGGATCATACAAGATACTATACACTACAAATCTTTTTTACTCAAGCAGATCTTTTCTTTTTTTTACTGTCTCCTGATATGCCATTTTCAATTGCCACTGAATCATTGCTTTATGATTTCCTGAGAGAAGAATTTCAGGAACTTTCATGGTTTGAAATACCTCAGGACGCGTGTAGTGTGGACACTCTAATAATCGAACTTTTACCCTTCCTTTTTTATATAATGCGTTTAATAGAGGATCATCGCCTACTGCTTCAATAAGCTCACCGATCATCACTTCACGAAAACTTTCATAGTAAGTGGCATCTTTTTTTTTCAACACACCCGGCAATAAGCGTACGACCGAATCTGTGATTGCCGTAGCGACAATCTCACCACCGGTTAAAATAAAATCTCCCATGGAAATCTCTTCATCTACAAAAGACATGACTCGTTCATCCACTCCCTCATAATGCCCTGCTATAATAATGAGATGATCTAACTCTGCGTATTCACGCGCTTTTTCCTGATCATACATTTTTCCTTTTGGCGTCGTAATTATTATTTTTTCTTTTTTATTTTTTATTTTTAATATTTTATTTTTAATATTTGATAGTGCATTAAAAATAGGCTCTACACGTAGAACCATTCCTACTCCTCCTCCATACGGACGGTCATCAACCGAGCCGTATGAATCAACAGCATACTCACGAAGATTGATAAGCTCAATATCAACATATTTTTTCTCTTGCGCACGTTTGACAATACTTTCATTAAAAAATCCGGACAACATAGCAGGAAAAAGCGTGATAATAGATATTTTCATATTACTATCTTACACTATATCAATGAAAAAAATATTTCTTTCGCTCATTCGCTTTTATCAAAAAACTGCTTTTTTCCACGCGTATTTTTTCCGCCTTTTTTATATGACTGATGCAGTATGTCGATTTACTCCGAGCTGTTCACAGTATATGTATGAGACAATTGAAAAATATGGAGCAGGTAAAGGATTTTTATTAGGAATGAAACGTATCATCCGTTGTCATCCTTTTTCAAAAGGCGGACATGATCCTATAAAATAAAATAATAATTGATTTTTAAGCTTATATTTTCTATACTCAATAGACTAATGAAAAAAATAAACACCTTTTTTTACATACTCAAAAAAACATTCACCTCGCCTTCTTATTATAAAGATATTCTTGTCAGCCCCATACAATTCAGTCTCAAATTCTTCTTTTTCTTTTTTTTCCTTTATGCATTCATCACTACTACTTTTTTTACTGTTCGTTACTTAATACCATTGAATAAACTGATTGTACGTCTCCCAGAATTTGCACAAACACTCTATCCACCCGAGCTTGAGATCACCATTCATAACGGAGAAGCCTCAACAAATATATACGAACCCTATTATATTCCCCTTTCAAAAGTAGAACACTTATTTCAACAATGGCAACAAAACATATTAGGCGCTCACACAGGAAAAAAAGACAATGCATTAGTCATTGATACACAGGGTTCCCTTGATGATTTTCAACAGTATAACACCTTTATACTTCTCACAAAAACCTCTCTTTCAATTATGAAAAATAACGGCACTTTTCAGACAATTCCACTCACAAATATAAAAAACCTCATCATCAATCAAAAGACAATCTTGGCATTGTCCTCTCAAATACGTCCCTATACAAATAACGCACTTCCACTTTTGATAGGAATAGTATTTTTATTCTTTCTTATTTTCTTTCCTCTCAATAAAATATCCATACTTTTTATATATGCTTTTATAATGAAAATCGTGTTTCGCATATTCTCATTCAATCTTACCTATAAAAAATCGTATCAGATTGGATTGCATTTTATCGCCATTAGTAGCATACTGACTACATTTATATACTTCGTTCCGTTTTTTGAGGTATTGGTGATGATAGGATTAACCATGATTGTGGCACATACATTGAAATCTCCCTCTAAAATACCGTTGAAAAGACACGCTTAAAATATGAAAAAGATGATATTTTTTATAGGATTTTTGGGGCTGTTGTTGTTGGCGCCGTATAAGTCAGTATTTGCCTGCTCGTGCGTTCCGCCGGGTCCGCCCAAAGAAGAACTGCAAAAAGCGACTGCGGTGTTTTCTGGAACCGTGGTAAGTATAGATAAAAGAAAAGTGCCTGACCAGAATCCGAATGGATTTGTTGCGTATTTCTATGTAGTGACTTTTGATGTAGAGAAATCATGGAAAGGGGTGACTAAAAAAACAATTACTGTGAATGCCGGCATTCAAGGCGGTATGTGCGGGTATCCCTTTGAGGACAAGGAAAGTTATATCGTCTACGCTGATGGAGCGGATGAAAACGCGCTTTCAACTGGACTTTGTACTAGAACAAACAAACTGATATTCGCCAATGAGGATTTGAAAGAATTAGGAACGGGCGCAACTGACTTTGTTCAAAACGAAGTGCCAGCGTCTCCCGCGCGGAAGTT
>CAYJVA010000101.1:1201-3267 GCA_964373465.1 uncultured Gammaproteobacteria bacterium | reverse complement strand
TTGGTTGAGTGATTTTTAGATTGCTGGGGGTAGTTTGTGGGGGTTGGTCGTAGCAGGCTGGGAGGGATTGGGGGGTGCCACAGGCTGTATATTGAGGATTATTTGTGTCTCCGTTCCAGCAACCAGGGATGGGGCATTGACCTGAACAGCTACATGATCTAGATTCTTGAGATGGTCCACATGAGGGTCCTGTGGTAACCCAGGGAGTCCAGTTGGCAGTTGAGATAGATCCAGGGTTACAAAAATCACCACTTCCTTGAGGACTACATACGGCAAAGGCTGGCGGAGCGTCATTGATGGTTGCGCATCGTGGAGCAGGGGGTAGTGGTTCAGGCGGGGGACTACAAATAGGTGAGTTGTTTTCTGGCTGTGGACACTGGTTTGAAGGAGCAGTATTCAGATTAAAAGTTTTTTCAACGCACGCGGCTCCTTCACATACTAATCGTTTTACTGTTATATCTTCGCATTCAGAGTTTAGTCCTCCGGGGCATTTTCTTTCATATTGTCCGATATCTGCTTTAATGCATACTGGTCCATTACAGGCAAGTTCTTTTTGCGGAGCTGTAGTAACCCCTGGAGAGGGTGTGATATCAGATGGAGGAAGGATAATCGGATCTTTTTGACATGGAGGAGTATTCTCGCACACTTGTTGATCTCCACTCTCATAACACTGAAATCCTTCACCACTAGTACATGTAGAGAGACTGGTATAGGCTTGTGTTGATGACATGCATGTTTCGGTCTTTTCAGCGAGACATCTGATATAATATTTTTTTGCTGTGATGGGAAATGAATGCGTTATGCTAGCGTTGCATCCGGGAAGATAGCACCAACAATTATTAACAACGCTTACGTATTGTTCAACGGTCACTGTATCTGAGCCAGGACCTATTACTTTTCCTATAGCCATAAAGTTGTCAGGATTAGGGTCGCGATAATAAAAATCAACCACAGAGTTATCAGGGACAGAAAGAGAGTATGTAGTAGTTGAATTAGAGCATGATATTATCCTTGCGCTCCCTACCATACTAACAGTTGATCCAATTGATACATTGCCTGTAGTTCCGTTATCATCACTCGTGAATGTGACAGAGGGTGGGTCGGGAAAGTTTGCATTACAGTAACTTGCTGAAGTATCGGGATTTCTACCTGAAATACTCATAATAATATTGTCACGTTGAGATGATGACAATACAATGCGCGCCGCAGAACTAAAAAAGTAAAAGAAAAGCGTACCACTTCCCACAGTCCATAAAATCATTAAGATCGGTATAAGATGATTTTTCTTATACCTCCTATTACGAAATACAAATAATATAGCGATAGTGAAAACAGTCATTATGATGATTGAGAGACTTATTTTTAAAAGCAATGCAGATTGAGCTGATGTGTCAGTAAGATTGGGAATATTTTGCTCAAGCGAATCATAGAGTTCTCCTGATTCTTTATCTATCAGTTGTACCCTTAAGATCATTTGTTTGTTTTGAGCAGAATATGAGGTGAGAGGAATTGTTTTTTGTATGATGGTTGGCGCTGAAGAAAGATCAATCGTTTGCGACGATTGTCCAAAAAGATCTTGTTTTACGCTATCTCGCAATTGGAATTGAGCGGTGATATTTTTTGCTATTGATCCATCAGGCGAGCCGATGCCAGATAAGGTGATTAAGGCAGTATTTTTTCCAAAAAATTGTTGTATTTTGTCAACTTTAACCGACAATATCTGAGGTTCTTTTCCTTCGATAACCCAACGGAATTTTTGTACGCCTGACACAGGTCTTTTTGTTTCTTTATCAATGAATTTGACATGCGCAAGATAGGATTCAGCTTTTTCATATGCGGGGAGTGTAAAGGCGAGTTCTTTTTCAGAGTTTGGATCAATAATCACTGAGGATTCATTATATTCTTTTAATGTTTGAGTGTATATGTTATTTTGACGCGCGTATAGGGTGATTGAGGGAATTACATCAAATGAAAAGTCGTATGGGTTTCTTACAACTAAACCGATAGTAGGACTTGTTTTTTTGGGAAAAGTTGGGCCAGTGAGAGTACCGACTTTTTCATTTTCA
>CAYJVA010000101.1:0-1191 GCA_964373465.1 uncultured Gammaproteobacteria bacterium | reverse complement strand
AATATATGCATTTTTCCAATCCATTTCAAGAAAATTATTTTCGCCTTTTACCTCTTTGAGCAAAACGAGTCCATGGGTAATAGGTAGTCCAGTCTTATTTATAGTAGTGATTAAGAATGTGTATGCTCCGCTATTTACGAATAAGGGAAAAGTATATGAAAAAGAAATGTTTTTTGATTCATGAGGCATCAGGGTGATTTTATCAGGAAGCGTGAGAGTATCAATCAGTTCTCTTCCCGATCCTGCTTCAAGATCAATTTTTGAAACATCAAGGAGAAATGATATCTGAGGAATAATGACATTTTCCTCATTAATAAGAGTAAATGAACCTTGTATTTTCTTATTTTCTACAGTATTTATCGGTTCTTGAGTGATAATCTTTACTTTTTCTATTTTGATTGAAGGAAGCGATAAGTCGTTTGGCGTGATTGGCTGATTGGTCGTACTATTTGGTGGTTTTTTCTTTATAAAAAAAGAAAGGAGAATGATATCAATGATAACAAAAATAATCAAACCAACAAAAATGATTTTCCTTATCATATGCTTTTACTATTTTTACCATTATCGCATAGCAAAGTCAATCCCTTATTTAGCACAATAAGCAAAAGACAAAATGAGGATAGAAGCAGGTAAAAATATTATTTTTGAGACTGAAGGAAATAATCAAAACCAGTAGATTGTCCATAATAAACATAAGTAACAAAATCACCCGTAGCGATAAAGGAATTTTTGATATTTTGACCATTTAATATTGGACTCGTTCCATATAATTGGACTATTCTTTTTATAAATTCACCTTTGAGATACCCTCCTATGTTTTCGGCTGGATCCTTATGTTCATCTAAAGAAAAAATATCGGAATCTAAAAAACAATCACCGTATGAAAGAACATACGAATGATAAGTTTCAACAAGTAATGTATCTATAATATCGCTTCTTACCATTTTAATAAAATCAGACTTATAGGGAGTATTGTGAGGAATATGAGATAGCTTGTAAGCTAATTCAATTTCACTTATAAATATAAGTTTTATGTTAGGATCCAATGTGCCCATCCAGTCTCGGCTATTTTTAAAAAAATTCTTACCACTCGGAGTGTCAGTCAACAACCCATACAATCCATACTGATTAAGCGCATCAAGCATTTTTGGATCAACAGATTCTATGATATTGATGCCTTCTTCAAGAAGA
>CAYJVA010000100.1:0-3323 GCA_964373465.1 uncultured Gammaproteobacteria bacterium | reverse complement strand
GTTGGATTGAGCAAAGAGTCAATAGTATTCCGTTTCGGTTTTATATGGTTGATTATTTTGGTGAGGTAAAAGAGATACAAACCCGACTGAGGGCGATGTACTATTAGAATCTTTTGAAACTATCATATAGTTTGATTTTTTCATGTTGTCTGCAAACCCTTGGACGGTGGTCCATTCATCAATACTCTCCTTTATCTTTGGATCATGTATGATTCCATCATAAGGGATATATTCTACAGTGGTCGTAATAAAATTTTTTTCAGGAAGAATCGTAGTGAATATAATGATTTGCTCAGGTTCTTTATATTTTTTATGAATGACAATGAATTTTGATGGGTCAAGTTCTTTTTGCATTGCAGATGTTGAGACTGAATCTAAAAGTCCTAGGATATATTTTTCGTTTAAGTATGGATCGTTTTTATTTTGATGAGTATTCATACTATCTATAGTTGGATTGCTCAGATACACATGTGCTCCAGACGAAAGAGTAGTTATTTTTTCATATATTTTTTCTTTTTCATTATCAGTTTTCTTAATCCATCCAAACAAGTATCTTTCGCATTGTTTACTGAGACTGAGAGTTTCAGTTTCTTCACGATACATTTTTTCATAATTTACTTTTTCTTGAGAAGCTGATTCTATCTGTTCTTCTTGTGGGATTACAAGCGTAGGTTGTTTTTCTTGATTGATTGGTCGTGGGCGGTTTTTTTCAGTTTGTGTGATGGGGCGGAGATTATCAATAACGTCAAATTCTCCTCTTCTTTCAGCATGTGCGAATGAAGAAATCAAGCCTATAGCCAATAAGCTAATATTTATTGTAGGTTGTATTTTTTTAAATTCAAATTTTTTTTCTTTTTGCCCCTTGACAATGTTTTGTTCATTTTCCATAGTGATTTTTATACTCAATAATTTTTACATTGGGAGAATTTGTTTAAAAGGTGGGTCACCGACAGGACAATAGTCGTAAAGTATAAACTGTAATGTGTATGCTAATAAATACTGTCGTAAATCTTCATCTATTTTTTGACGATTTTCAGTAAGAAATCGGTTTAAGCACCATGTGGTGAAATATCGTCTTGTCGCAGGAGTTCTGAATGCAGAGTATTCTATAGGCGTTATTCTTTCTCTTTCGTACATGCCACGCATATCAAAACCTGCTATAAGAAGAAGATTGGTCAATTTATTACGAATCATTTTTGTTGTTTTTTCTGTTTCACTATCATTTAATTTTAGCATTTTAAGCGCAAGGTTTACTTCGTTGATACTTACTAACCCATGGTTTTGATACCATGTTGATGCAGAGTTTGGATTTTTTTTAAAAAAAGACATATCAGTCAATACCCCAAATAATCCATATTGATTAAGTAAATCAAGCATTTTTGGATCAACAGATTCTATGATATTGATGCCTTCTTCAAGAAGAGTGATTAATTGTTCATCATGAAATCCATATTTTCCTCCTATCTTAATAAAGAATGCAGGATTTCCATGAGGGATGAGTTTTATATGGCGTAATTTGCTTTCGTCTCCTGTCTTTATATATTGTTTTATTTCTTCAGGATACTGAAATAACCCTGGTGTAGTGAGTAGTGAATCATGTAATATCTTTTTCATTTTTGTTGGTCTATCTATCCCTGTCTCATGATAATCAATTGTAGGGGTCGGTTTTATAAAAGAAGCTCCATCATGGCCTAATGATTTGGTGATTTGTCCATCTTCAAGATATGTACCTAATATATGTATACCATTGGTCAAAACAATTCTTTGATTTGTTTCATCCCATGCGGCGTATTGATCAAATACAGAGAGATTAGTTCTGGGGGGTGAGTTTGCAGAAACAGTGGGGTATAAAACTACTGAAGGATTAATAATTATTTCTCCATTTTTTGTCCATAGTTTGGCAGTCGTTTGATCATATAGGTTTATTTTTCCAGATTCTCTTTTGGCTGTTTGTGTTTGTTGATTAACAGTATGTACTTTTTGAGCAGGTATAGTTTCAAATTCAACAATAAACATAGTTTGTTTATTTTCTCTGTGAATAACTATGAATTTAGATCGGTCCAATGAATTTTGCAATGTCGGGGATAGTGTTTTGAGTATTCTTTGAATACTTTCTTCATAGGTTATATTTTCAGATGTGACTTCATATTGTAGATACTGAATAGTGGCTTTACTTATGTATGCGGTTGCTCCCGAAGAAAGGATAAATATTCTTTCTTTTGTTGCGTCTTTTTCATCAGAAGGTGTTAATAGATAACGTTCGCATTGTTTTTCTTGACTAAATGGATCAGTTTCTTCAATATGATATGATTTGGGAGATTCTTGTGTGGTGGTTTGTGTTTGTTCTTTCTCTGGGATTACAAGTGTAGGTTGTTTTTCTTGATTGACTGGTTGTGGGCGGTCATTTTCAGTTTGTGTGATGGGGTGAGGGACTTCAAAATCTCGTTTTTCAGGATGTGCGGTATGAGTTGGAAATAAACTCGCAAGGACCATAGTCCCAATTTGTAGCATCTGTTTTCCTTTTCCATTTTTTCTCTCAGAATTATTTTCCCTCTTGACAAATCTTATTTCATTTTCCATACTATGATTTCTTTCAAAAAAATATAATAAATATAATCCGTCTGCGATTATATACTTTCTTGGGGCTGAATGGAAGTCCAAAAGATACTTTTCTACATACTGAATATATATACTATATACAACCCTATAGAAAAAAATTGATGAGAGATTCCTCGACTTCGCTCGGAATGACAGAGAGGGATTATTTTAAATGGTTTTATATCATCTGAATATGACCCAGATGTTTTGCTTTTTGATAATACGCCTTATCGCAGGTGATAAATACACAATCTATTAATTGAGCGATATAATGATAGGTAGTATCATAGACGGTGGTCTTTAATTGATATGACAAGATAATAATTTCTCTTAGTTGCAGAGCATTCAGAGAAAAAATCTTAATGGGTATTTTTGAGAATTTGTTGAAAATCTCCATGCTTTTATGTTCATCTATAAAACTATATCGAAGACCATTTGCTATTTCGTATTGCATAAACGGAGTTGAATAAATCTCAATTTTTTTGTCGCGTAACGCGTAGAGCAAATTTTCAAGAAAATGACTGACTTTTTTTTCTTTATTGATAAGAGCAGTCATAATAAATGAAGCATCAAGCACGTGTTTCTTCATATTTTTTTTGTTTACATTCTTCCTTTTTTTATAGCTTTTAGGATATCTGCTCTTGTTTTTTTGACTAATTTATTTTTTCTCATATACACGATAAAATCATCTATAGGGTCGTGAGCTCTTTTTTTTTCTACTATTT
>CAYJVA010000099.1:0-3348 GCA_964373465.1 uncultured Gammaproteobacteria bacterium | reverse complement strand
AGAGTTGTCTATGTTGATTTTGACGAAAAACTCGTTGAGGCTTTAAAGAAAGGTGGGTTTGAAACTCATGCAACCTCCGCGTTGGAATTTGACCCTGGAGATGTGGATATACTTATTATGTTAAATCCGACAATTCCACCAGATGTTCCAAGTTCTCATGTTGTTGAAAATGGATTTGTATTAAGCAATGACTATCACGGGACAGCGTCATCACTGCATCGAAACGAGCAATATCAACTACGTGCGATTGTTAGAACATCAAGGGGAGGAGAACTGGTGCTAGACACAGAGGATACTGAGGACTACTGGAAAGAAATAGATACCGAAGAAGAATTTCAAAATGCCCCATTTGATTGGGGAGCTGCCAATTACACAATGGCCGTTCCGGTAGTAGAGGTCGTTAACGGTAAGAAAGAAAATATTTTATCTGAATACAAAAAAGTAATTGCTAGGGCGAGAGAAGAACGACGGCGGGAAAATACTCAAACTCTTGCAGAACATCCTGAATGGGCGGAGTTTATGGGAGATCCAGATAAAGAGGATGTTCTCATGTTTAACCACGCCGGGAGACAGTTTGTGTTGGCAACAACTCTTCCCAGAAAAAAAGGAACAGTTGATGATATTTTTGTTTTTCAAAAAGTAAAGCCAAATCCGCAGGTTTCTGAATCCCCATCAAAATAAATGCTCATCGAAGCCGAGCAAAAATCGCGCGCGCAAAGAATAGCGGAGGCGCGACGCGTGGAAACATTATAACTGAACTCATCAAATGAAGTTTGACATGTTTGTTAGCGACTAACCATGCACTATTTTGACGCATAACTTTATCAAATTTTACCGAAAAATGGTAAAAATATTCTACAGTTGACTTTTAATAAGCGTTTTGGTAAATTGACAATATGGCTAAATTAGTGAACCAGACCATTTTTGCCTCTCAGATCAGAGAAAGAAAACTCTCTCTATTTAGTGCCAACGACATTCGCGCTCTTTTTGGGGTGACCAACGATGCCACTGCCTCCCTGCTTCACAGATATAAAAAAAAAGGGTTTATCCTTCAGATCAAACGTGGGCTTTATGTATTTCCTGACGCCCTGCCACCAGATGTTTATATCGCAAATAAATTGTATAGTCCGTCATATATATCGCTTGAATTTGCGCTGTCCTATCATGGCGTTATCCCAGAGACAGTATATGAAATTACTTCAGTGAGTCCCAAAGCTACCCGACGATTTGAAACATTGGGAAAAGTTTTTTCTTACCATAAAATAAAAAAAAGTGTTTATACTGGCTATGAAATCCAAAAACAACAAGGAATAAGTTTCTATATTGCCTCTGCCGAGAAAGCCTTCGTTGACACACATTATTTGCGACTTATGAATAAACAAGAACCAGTCTCTCGATTTAATAAGGAAAAAATAAATAGAGAAAAAGTCATGCGCTATGTGAAGTTATTCAACAAAACGAAACTGACAAGCATTATAAAAACCATTCTATTATGATTACTCTTGAGACGATTGAAAAGTTGGCACGACAATATCAAACCGTGGTTTTCCCAAACATAACCAGAGAATATTTTCAACATTTTTTTCTGGAAGAATTATATACATTATCAGATGCGAGAAAACTACTTTTCAAAGGTGGTACGGCGCTACGTATCGTATACGATAGCCCGCGTTTTTCCGAAGATTTGGATTTTTCCCTATTCGATATTTCGCAAAGGGAGAGAAAATCATTTGTTGAGAAATTATTTGTGCATGTTTTAGCAGAGATTGAACGCGTTGGTATAAAAGTTGAAGTAGGAGAGAAAATTGGTCTTACTAGCGGTGGGTATCTTGGCGTTGCAACATTTCGGATTTTTGAATATCCACCGGTGAGCGTACGAATAAATATCTCCTCGCGCAATGAACGAAACATTATAGGAGAAGTTGATAGTGTAGTCAACGATTTCGTACCTACATACACTATCATTCATCTGCCACAAAATGAACTTGTAGAAGAAAAGATTTTCAGCGCACTTCGTCAGCGGAGGAAACCGCGAGACTTCTATGACCTTTATTTCATAATGCGTAAAGGAATGCTCACTCCTGATCAGAAAAAACGGCTTTCAAAAGTGAAAGATGAAGTTATCACAGATGCAAAAAAAATTGATTTCCGTGGAGAACTCGGCGCATTTTTACCAGTTAGTCAACATGATATTATCCGTGATTTTCCACCTATGCTTGAACGCGAGCTCAATCGCCAACTTGCGTCAGTGTAAATTAATATGAGGTATTTTTTTTATATGGTGCGATGCGCGGATAATTCGCTTTATTGTGGAATAACTACTCATTTGGAAAAGCGAGTGAAAGAACATAACTCATCATCTTCAAGAGGCGCAAAATATATGAGAGCAAAAAAACCAGTTACATTAGTTTACTTTGAAGAATATCCCAACATACATACCGCGCTGAAAAGAGAACGACAAGTCAAAAAATGGAAAAAAAGGGAAAAAGAAACGTTGATAAAGAATATAATAGGAAGAGAATGACAACTTTTAGCGAAAAAGTATATGCTCTTGTAAAGCAAATCCCCAAAGGGAAAACGTTTTCATACCAACAAGTAGCAGAGATGGCAGGAAAAGAACATGCATATCGAGCTGTTGGGAATATTCTTCATAAAAATTATGATCCCTCAATCCCCTGTCACCGCGTCATTCGCTCAGATGGAACAATAGGCAGATATAATCGAGGAACAAAGAAAAAAAAAGAAATGTTACAATCTGAAAGTAAACAATAACATCGCATGGAAAGACAAAGATATACGCCATCTTTCAAAGAAAAACCAAGCAGACGTATTTTCCCTTCACGCCTCACCCTCGCAGTATTTCCGACTGAACTCATTGGAGACACTTCATCTTTTCAAGAAATAGAGGAATATATGCAAAAGGGGCATGGTGCAATCATCATTTATTCTCATTTTTCTTCAAGCGATCATATGCGTACTATTGGCACGTTTATCACGAGAGTTAGATCCATAGCCACGAGAATGATCGTCAGTCCTATTGCAGAGCATCAATATAATACGCCGATACAGAGTTTCTGTCGTGAGACTCATGTGACATTAATGCCTATTGTCACTCCACATACCATTAAAAAGTACAAAGAGCAAAGACTCTGTATAACTGATAAAAATTATTGTAGAGAAAAATATCAAGGGTATATTGCGTCGGCGCACGACGCATTAAATCATGGGGGAAGAAAACCAAGGCTTGGCGATCCTCTCACGCATGGACCCATCAGTTACCTACTAAAAAATTATCAAAATAAAAAACTTTTATTTGTCTGTGCGGGACTCACCATACCAGATATATCT
>CAYJVA010000098.1:0-3647 GCA_964373465.1 uncultured Gammaproteobacteria bacterium | reverse complement strand
TGCGACAATTTTCCTTATCAGCCCATACTTTGTCAGCCCTCCCACAGACATCTACCTCAATATTCTCAAGTTTTTTGCCCAAGTCCTCCGAGACTACCTGTCCTCCTGTGAGGATGGCAATATCTTCAAGTATTTCTTTTCGTCTGTCTCCGAATCCTGGCGCTTTAACGATAAGAGTATTGAATGTGCCACGCAATTTATTAACGACCAATGTCGCAAGCGCTTCGCCTTCGACATCATCTGCGATAATGACAAGATTTTTGGAAACTTTCACAAACTTTTCCAAAAAGGGCAGAAGGTCAGATACCGCGGTAATCTTTTTATCAGTGATCAAAAGATACGCGTCTTCAATCTCTGCAGTCATTTTCTCAGAATCAGTAACAAAATAAGGAGATGCATATCCTTTATCAAATTCCATTCCTTCTTTGTACTCTATCTCCATCTGTAGACCCTTTCCTTCCTCAACCGTGACTACTCCATCTTTGCCAACTTTGGTGATGGCTTCTGCTATCATCTCGCCAATCTGTTTATCTGCGGCAGTGATGGTCGAGACTTGAGCGATACCTGCTGTATCGTTTAATGGAATTTTTTTGGCAGTATCTTTAATCTTTCCTACGACTGCCTTTACTGCATTCTCAATACCCAATTTCAAGATCATTGGATTTGAACCTGCAGCAACAGTACGAAGACCATAATTTACTATAGCTTGAGTCAAAAGAGTGGATGTGGTAGTACCATCTCCTGCGACATCATTAGTTTTTGATGCAGCCTCCTTGACAAGTTGTGCTCCCATATTCTCAAATGGGTCTTCAAGTTCAATCTCTTTTGCGACGGAAACACCGTCATGAACGACGTTTGGAGCCCCCCATTTTTTATCAAGGGCTACGTTTCGTCCGCGAGGTCCTAATGTAGTCACTACGGCTTTTGCTAATATGTTTATGCCGCGTGAGAGGAGTTGTCGTGCTTCGTCTCCTGTCTTTATTTGTTTTGCCATATTTTATATAGTTTTAGAAAATGTATAATAAATCAAGCTCAGCTTGATAAATAATTAAGCGACTTTCGCCATGATATCCTTTTGTTCAACTAAGAGTAATTCTTCATGAGAAATACTCGGCTTGAATTCGGTTCCTCCCCATTTTTTGTAGACAACATGATCTCCTTTTTCTACTTCCATGGGGATTCTTTTTCCCTGTTCATTGTATGCTCCAGGTCCTACTGCTATGACCTCTCCTATCTGAGGTTTTTCTTTGGCAGAATCAGGAAGTAAAATTCCTGAAGGAGTACTGGTCTCACGCTCAACAGGTCTGATGAGCACATAATCAAAAAGAGGTTGCACTTTTTGAGTGCGTGTGCTGTTTGATTTTTTCATACTATATATAATAAAATCATCCGATACATAATCGGATTTAATGTATAATTAAAAAAGATACGATGTTTTTATTTGAAATATTCATTTTTAGTGTCTAATGTATACCAAAGTATTATGCAGTTGTCAAGTACCATTTTTGTCTGCTAATTACTATAAGTGAATATTTACTCTTTTTATGAACAATACTGATAATAAAATGCAAGAAAGCGTAGCATGGGAAAATCGCATAAAAGATGCGCACGTACCTCAGGTACTTGCTGAAAAACTTATTGCACAAATCCAAAGAATTACTTCTTCCTCTGATATGAATCAATGGGAATCTTTTACTCGATACATTGATTGGATCACCGCACTTCCCTGGATATCTTTATCGGATGAGATACTTGATATCACCCGTGCCAAAATAATACTTGATAAAAATCACTATGATTTGGAATCTCTCAAAAAGAGAATACTTGAGTATATATCGATATTGATATTAGAAAAAGAAAAAGGAATCGCATCTTTTCACGCACCAATTCTTTTATTTGTTGGACTTGCAGGTACCGGAAAAACAAGCATTGTACGATCAATCGCCGAGTCAATGGGAAGGAAGTTCGCTCGCATTTCGTTTGGCGGATTATCATCTCCACTGGATTTGAGAGGTTTGTCTAAAACACAGCCCGAAGCTGAACCTGGACATATTATTAAAACACTTTGTGAAACACAGTGTAAAAATCCAGTCATACTTCTTGATGAGATAGATCGCGTGAGTGAAGAAAGTCATGGTGCCATCATGGGAGTACTTCTTGAACTTTTAGATCCAGAACAAAATACTCATTTTACCGATCATTATATTGATTACCCATTTGATCTATCGCAGGTACTTTTTATCGCCACTGCAAACAGCACTCAACATATCGCAACAGCAGTATTGGATCGTCTTGAGATAATACAAATGCCTTCCTATAATGATGATGAAAAAATAGTCATCGCGCAAAAATATATTTTTCCTCGTCTTTTGAAGGAAAGTGGTGTAGAACAAAACGACGTTAGCATCAGTAATGAAGTGTTTGAAAAAATTGCTCGCCGGTCAGGATATGATCCAGGAATACGGAGTATTGAACGAGCACTTGAGATGATTGTCAGAAAAATTGCATATCAATTAGTTGAAAAAAAAGGCGTGACATTCACTATCACCGGTGAGAATATGCTGGATTATATTGAATAAATGATTTTTATGTATGTCTATCTGCTACTTTTGATGCGCCGAAAGAATCAGGTTTGATTTTCACTTCATATCCACTACTTCGTACCATACCAACAATCTCAGCAATCATATCACGAGTATCCCCGTTTCTTCCTATATCAACATGAATTTCAATATTGTATTTTGATATGCCATTTTCGCGAAATAGTTCAAAAATAGTCTCCGCGGAGATAAGAGATCGTATAGCCTCTTCATACATACGCTCCTTAAGACTCATTTTTTTGGACACCATGTCTCGCTTCCAAAAATATATGCCTCCTGCGCCGACCCGATGTATGGCAACTGCTACCACAAAATCATAGTCTGATCCATTCATTTTTTGAGAGTCTGATCCGACAATGATGCGATAATACGCGTCTTTTTTTTCAGTCATGTAGGTAGATACACGTTTCTTTAATCCATTTGTATCAATCTGACCATAACTTGGGCTTTGGTAGAACATAAAAGTAAATTATAGCATAAATGGAGTGGTTTTTTGATACAATTGATGAGTTCGTTTAAGGAGGGTTGGCCGACCACCGCTTTGAGCGGGGCTCCGCCAAAGGCGGAAGGTGGTTTATGGCGCAAAATAAAACAAAATGTATTATGCATATATTTTAAAAAGTATAAAAACAGGAAAGCATTATATTGGTTCAACAAAAAATATTGAACAAAGATTAAAAAAACATAATGCAAGAAATAATATGTCAACAAAATATGGTGTTCCATGGATACTCATACATAAAGAAGAATTTTTAACAAAACAGCACGCATATAAAAGAGAATGTCAGATAAAAAGATATAAAGGGGGTCAGGCATTTAAAAAATTAATATCGAATAGGATTAAATAAATAAAAACAAGGAGGGTTGGCCGAGTGGTTTATGGCGCAAGTCTTGAAAACTTGTCCCCGTTTGCGGGGTCGCAGGTTCGAATCCTGCACCCTCCGCCTTCGCTTCGACGAATCTCGAAAGAGCGAAGTCGAGCTTCTTGAAGCTTCGGCGAGACGAAGTCCGCTTATGTATTATGTTTATATATTAAGCTGTTCTGAT
>CAYJVA010000097.1:0-3664 GCA_964373465.1 uncultured Gammaproteobacteria bacterium | reverse complement strand
ATAGTATCGGTGATTGCTGATCCTTCACGTTAAAATTCAGGGCAGGAAGCAATATCAAATGTTGACACAGATGATTTGACTTTTTCTATTAATTTTGCAATTTTTCTATTCGTACCGATGGGGACTGTACTCTTACAGGAAATAACCGTATACCCTTTTTTAAGATTTTTTCCTATGTGCTCTGCTACAGTCAATACTGCTGATAAATCCGCCTCACCTGTTTTTTGAGGAGGAGTACCAACCGCTATAAAAACTATATCTGAATAAGATATTGGATGTTGATATGAAGTGGTAAAAAAAATTCGTTTACCCTTAATATTTTTTTCAAGCAGTTCCTTTAAACCAGGTTCGTAAATGAGAGGATTCCCGCTTTGTAATTTTTTGATTTTATCTGGATTTCTCCCGATCACATAGACCGTATTTCCAAGATCCGCAAACACACATGCAGTGACAAGTCCTACATACCCATGGCCAATGATGGTAATAGTCATAACATGAGTATCATAACTAATGAAGAATAAAAAAACAAATGAATTTTATGATAAATAAAGAACTATTTAATACTTATAGTAAATATGATATAATGTTGATATATGGAAAAAGAAAAAATATCGCACGTCGATAATCCGCTCACATCTATACGATTAAATGCTCGTGATAAATTAAGAACATATTTGAACAATTCACAAGAATCACACTTACGTAACTATCAATTATCAACATTAGATTCTCTTTTAAAATTTTTTGAAGCAGGCGAATCAGAAGGGTATATAAGCGTACCTACATCATTTGGAAAAACAATTGTCGCCACTGAGCTTGCACATGTTCTTGGGTTAAATACACTGATTTTATCACCGACTCTGTTGATTTTGGAACAAACACAAAAAACTGCTCATCGATTTAACAAGACTATAAATATGACTAAATATTATAGCGAGCAGAAAGATCTATCAGGAACCGTAATTAATACAACATATCAATCCGTTTTTAACCTATTAGCGAAAAAAGAATTAGATGGAGAAAAAATTGAATTAGTGATATGTGATGAAGTACATACCGCATTAGGAGAAAAAAGACATACATTATTTAAACACTTTCCTCACGCGTTAATGATTGGGTTAACCGCAACTCCTTATTTTACTCCACTTGAAGGATACAAAATAAGAGGTTTATTAAAAGAAGATGATAGAGTTGTTGGATTATGTGAGAATCTTATCCACGAAATGTCGCTTGAGGAAGGCATGGAACAAGCAATCTTGGAAAAATGTGAGGTTTACTTAATACAAAGTCATCAGCATGTTGAACATATTACAATGCAGGGAGATGATTATAATAAAGCACTACTTGAGCAACAACTCAATAAGGAAGCACGTAACTATTATGTCATTGGTCTTTTGGCGGGATTAGACCAAATCCCGAAACATGTTACGTTTAAACCAGAACAGATAGAAATATTTATAAGACTCCAGAAAAAAATTAAAGGTAAACGAACTGCTATTTTTGGATTGTCAATAAAGCATATTGAAGATTTAGCAAAACAATTGCGCGAACGCAATATATCAGCAGAGACAATCCATGGAAATAAAAAAAACCGGGAACGAAATGATATATTAGAACGTCATGCATCAGGGATGACACAGGTACTTCTTGGTGTTGATATACTTCGCTTAGGATGGGATTCTCCAGCGACAGAAGTTGGCATATATATGGCGCCAACTTTATCAGGGATTGTGGCAATGCAGGAATTTGGACGAATACTCCGAAAATCTGAAGCAACTGGAAAAAATAAAGCTATCGCAATTCAAATAGTAGATGAATTCACTGATCAAAAGCAATCTCCCATTTTAATCCCCAATCTTTTTGATCCAAACTATGTACTTCGGGGAACTCAAGAGGGAAAACAATATGATACAACAAAAACATCAAAGAACATACAAGAGTCAGCAATAACTTTTACAGGAATGAGTCTTGAACCAATCATTGAACGATTTGCGACACAGGCACTATTACAGCAACGTTTTAGTACTGCTTCGGTTGAAGAAACGTATCAAATACTTGAAAATCTTATTCGAGATATTCGCATAAAAAATCCTTCTTTATCCGCGTATGAACTGTATAAGGAACTCGCAGAGAAACTGCCGGGACGTATGAGTTATGAATTTCAAATCAGAGCGCGACAAGCCGTCGCAAGCATTGATACAAATACTGTTTTATTGGGAAAACAAACGATTGTGTTGACGCACATAAAAAGCATATTGTCTGCAATAAGCCCTTATATATTTGAAGAGAGGGAGGAAAATGATGATTTAATACAAGAGGTCATTCTGGGAATCTACGAACGATTAGACTCAGACTTAAAAAATCATCAAAATCCACAGATGAGTTCCCTTATTTATAAAAAGGCACGGTTAATCGCTGATCGATTTGTTGAATTAAAGAGTATTCCAGTGGATAATTTCGATGATCTTACTCTTACCATTGCAGATCAGACAAATCGTATCACAACATATATTGATATTCAAAAGTCTTTAAAAAAACTGACACCTCAAGAACAAAAAGCAGTAAAAATAGGACACGATTTTCATACTGCTCCATATACCGAATTATCTGATGTCGCAAATGAATTAGGAATATCAAGACAACGTGTACAACAAATACGAGACGTTGGATTGAGTAAAATAAGACGTATTTTAAATAAAGAATATGAACCTCAATAACTCCCTCTTTGTCTTTTTATATCCCGAAGTCCCTCTTCAAAACTCTTCATCGGATAAAACGTATTTTTTTTTGATTTAATGATACCTTTTTTCGGGCGTTGTGCCTTTCCTATATAAAATTCATCATATGTGATTGTATCAACATATGAAGTATCGAATTGAAACACTTTTCCAATCATTTTGATCGCATCATATCCCGACATACTATCATGTCCCACTATATGAAAAATTTCCGGTGAATAATGAGAAAATAAATAGTGAAACGCATACGCGATATCATCTATAAAAGTAAATGTGAGTATCTGATCAACGATGCCTTTTATTGGTTTTTTATCCTTCAATGCGTTGACTATACTTCGTACAATATCAGTTTTATTTTCAAAGTAAGATCTGTAGGGATAACTTAAACGAATAATCATTCCATTGTTTTTGATGATTTTCTCCCCTTCATATTTTGTCAATCCATAATATGAGACAGGGTGAGGTATTGAATCCTCAAAAAAAGGAAAATGAATACCATCAAACACAAAATCAGTTGAAATATATAGAAATGGTTTATTTCTCTCATGTGCCGCATCCCATACATTACGGGTTCCCTCAACATTTATATTCCACGCGCCTTTTCTCTCTCTTTCTGCCATATCTACTTGAGTATATGCCGCCATATGAAGAAAAAGATCAAAATCAATTGACTGTATCATAGAATGTGTCTTTTTACGATCTGTAATATCCATTACACTTTGCGAAAGGGGAATAAAATCTATATTTTTTTTGCACAATTCAACAATGCGCGACCCTACTAACCCATCAAGCCCTGTTCCTGCAATCCTCATTTTTTTCATCTTCATGATAGTATACAGTATTTTTTACTCCTTGACTTTTATTCGTTAATTGATGACAATGAAAGATGTGGATATAACTCAAATTTTATTTACTGCGGCAATAAC
>CAYJVA010000096.1:0-3783 GCA_964373465.1 uncultured Gammaproteobacteria bacterium | reverse complement strand
GAATCTGTGTTGGGAGTTGAGAAAACACCACAGACAAAAAAAATAAAAAAGAAAAATAACACCCTATTACTCTTATTATCCTTATTCTTATTTTTAATATTTTCAATCCTCTTTACAAAGCGTGGAAATATATACGGAAAAATTAAAAATTATTATGGAGTGTTTTTTAAATAATTTCTCAATTCATAATATACTCATCGTAGTCCCGCCAGGAATTTCATCTGCAAGCGGTATAGAAGAATTGCGTTTGGATTCAGAAACAAGGAAGTATTTATTCACAAAGTCATGCGATCGTTCTTATTGCAACGGTATTATTACCATACTTAAAGTCATAAAACCATCTGAAACGATTATCTGTATGAATAGACGCTTGTATTATATGAATTTTTTGATATACTGTAGTTTGTACCTCGTCATTGCGGGGTCACAAGGAGGAATAGAAATAATGGCGAGAAAAAAAACACCACATAATACTCCAATTATTACAGATAATACAACAATTCCCTTAGAAGAACCTACAAAAAAAAGAACGCTTTATACGATGGAAGAGCTTCTCAAGCGTCATTCATTTGTGCCGCCAAAAAAAGGAACAGAAATGGATGCAAAAATAATCTCCCTTTCAAAAAAACACGTGCTTTTTGATGTTGGATGGAAATCATACGCAGTATTAGGTGAGCTTGAGACCAAAGAGCTTGCCACCTATCTTCCCTATCTTGCCGCAGGAGACTCTATTCCGGTAAAAATCGTTGTTGAAGAGACAAAAGAAGGATACCCAGTCGTATCAATGAGAAAATTTTTTGAAAAAGGAAAATGGGATATTTTGGAAAAGAAACAAAAAAAAGAAGATGAGATAGAAGTTGTGTGTGGAGATTATGGAAAAGGTGGAATTTTTATTGATTTTATGGGTATTCGGGGAGTTATTCCTCGTATTCAATTAACTGGAGAATATAGTGATCAACCAGAGAAATTATATGGACATAAACTAAAGGTGAAAGTGTTGGAAGTAGACAAAGAAAAAAACCGATTAGTAGTTTCTCAAAAAGCTGTAGCACTCGGGATATCATACAAAGATTTGAAAAAGGATTTTGATGCGATTATAGTGGGCGGTCAGTACAAAGCAAAAGTCATTGGATTTTCTGATTTTGGCGTATTTTGCGAAGTAAATAATATAGAGGGGCTTATTCATATATCAGAAATCTCATGGACCAAGGTGTCTGATCCAACTAAACATCTTCATGTAGACGATGTGGTGGACGTGGTAGTGACTGAAAAAAACGAAAGTAATTTTAAGCTTAATCTTTCCATCAAGCGTTTGACTTCAGATCCATGGGGACATGTTGAGAAGGAATATTCTCGTGACAGGGAGCTTGAGGGGGAAATTATTCGCAAAGAAAAATATGGATATATAGTGAGGTTTGAACCGGGTGTTGAAGGACTAATCCATATATCAAAGGTGGCACCTACAGAAAAACTGATCGTCGGAAAAAAAATAAATGTATTTATAGAAAAGGTAGATGTGCGCAATCGTCGCATGAGCCTTATTCTTGTCTCCAAAGCAAAACCTGTAGCGTATCGGTAATGTATCTAAAAATAGTATTGATTATTTACGTATTTTCTGATATTCTGAATATATGTTACAACAAAGAACTGAGGCGACATTAGTGATAAGAGAGCGTGGTCAACTGACTATTCCTGATAAAATTCGAAAAGCTTTTACATGGTTACAACCTCATTCAGTCATCAAGCTTTTTTTAAGAGGGAATGAAGTAATATTGAAACAATATCAATCTTCTATGACTGATTCAATCAATTGGGAAAAAATCTGGAAGAAAATACGCTTGGCGCGATCATTCAAAGGAAAAAATGGTAATCTTTCTCAATTTATTATGAAAGATCGTGAACAACATTAAATGGACAAGAAATCAGGCATGGTAGTAGATTCTTCAGTAGCAGTCAAATGGGTCAATAATCAAAACGAAGAGTATCTTCAGCAGGCAAATGCAATACTGAAGCATGCACAGAAAGGAAAAATATCAATAATAATGCCCGAACTGGCAAAGTATGAGATTGGCAATGCTCTTTTGAATAAAGGAATGAATTTATCTGCATCTAAAATTTCACTTACAATAGTATATGCGATACCCATACAATTTATCTCTCAAGATTTAGAATCAGCTCAAGAGAGTATGGGAATCGCTCAAAATTCAAATATGATTTTTTATGACGCTTCATTCATAGTTTTGGCGAAACGTTTTAAGGCAGATTTAATCACTGATAATCCGAAACACCAGAAAAAATATAAAGGGAAAGATATTAAAATCATTGCGCTTAAAGAGTATAAATAATTTTTTATTCTTTTATTTTAGCCTCAAGCACAATCTGTAGCGTATCGGTAAAAAAATGTTTAGTACGTCCTATATTTGTCGTGTTTTCCAATATCAAGAAGAAGAGCGATCTGATGGGTTTCCCAAACAAAGACTGGGATGATTTGGATTATGAATAAAAAGCTTTAATCCTTTAATGAGTTTTTTTGTTCTCGGAAGATTTTTTTTGAGAAATTTTTTTCTTTTTGCTAAATAATTTCGAGAATACTTAAGAATAATCATTTGTTTATTGAGCTTCTTTCCACATTTTTTCAAAAGAAGCCTCTAATTTTGCGGGAGTATCTATGATTTCAACTTCTCCTCTTTTTGATTCCTCAAGAGCTTTTTTGGTTATTTTTTCAAGGAGAGATATACCGCTTTCAGATGAGATTGCAATCCCGCCAAGGCGGGACGGTATAACCCTTCGTCCCGCGTACGGGATCCCGTCTGCGGGATACGTTGAAATTTCTTTGTAATTTCAACTACGATGGGTATAGTGGTTGTTTTTTATAAAGTTTTTGTGTACAATACGATTTGCCTTGGTGATCGGAGCGTTTGGGTACCACCTCTTCCCATCCCGAACAGAGTCGTGAAACTAAATAGCGCCTACGATACTACCACCTAACTCGGTGGGGGGAAAATAGGTCATTGCCAAGGCATTTTTTTGTATATAATAGATGGTGATGCCAACTGTTTTTGGGAAAACTTCACCACTGTCTGGAGCTCATACGACACGTCATAGATTTTTGCATGCTTTTTGTACTTACCCTGCCATGCGTTTTGAGACACAGTCTTCTACAGAGCATGTCATTTTACTGCTTCGAGCGCATCCTATCACGCAGGTTTTTTGGATATTGGCAGTATTTATCATGCTTATATTAACTTTTTTTGTTTCACTTTTTCTTGAACGGGTTCTTAATACTCAACAGTTGATATTTGCGGTATTATTTTGGTTTGGAGTCATTGCAAGCTACGCATTCTTAAATATTCTTAATTGGCTTTTTAATGTCGGGATTGTTACCAACGAACGCATAGTTGATGTTGATTTTCACGGCACTTTGTATAAAGAGTTAAGCGCTTCATCAATTGATAAAATAGAAGATGTGACGGTTAAAACAGGTGGATTCTCTGCGTCTCTTTTTAATTATGGCAATTTATTCGTGCAGACTGCCGGGACTGAAAAGAACATTGAATTTATCAATATTCCCAATCCTGTGCAAGCCGACTCAATCATTAATAATTTAATGAGACAGAAAAAAAAATAACCTGTGGAGATCAATCGTCTTTTTGACTTTATACAGTTTGGACAATTTATGAGTATTGGGTTTAGACTTTTTGGGATAGTTCTTTCAGTTTTCTATATTGTTTTTTCAATAGTGATTATTCGTCAGGTACAGGTGATGAAAAAAAGCGATCAGAT
>CAYJVA010000095.1:0-3804 GCA_964373465.1 uncultured Gammaproteobacteria bacterium | reverse complement strand
ATTCTCAATACTCAAAAACCCGGGCGTGGGGGCGAATATTATCTTCCTGAAGCGATTGATATACTGGCGCGAAAGCATCCAGTCTATGCTGTGGAGATACAAAATGGGAAGTATTATGATACGGGGAATAAATTAGAATATATGAAGACCGTAGTTGAATTTGCTCTGACGCATAAGGAGATCAATGGTAACTTCAGGGAGTTTTTGAAGAGTTTGAAAATCTGATTTCAACCAGTCAGATTTTGATATAGTTGAGGTAAAACAAAATGGAATGGCAGGTTTAGTTTAACCTCTTTAACCTCGGGGGTTAAACGGGTTTATGTGACAGATTAAATGTTATTTTTTACTTCCTCACCCTGATTTTTTCAATGACCACTACAATCATTCAAATAATCGTAGTGTCTATTTTTATTTATAAAGTGAGCAAGGTTTTTTCTATTTTCAGCTACGATAGCGCTGATTTATTTTTTAAGTAGAAATGGTATAATATATGTTATTATCCATAGCTAAAAGCATATATGTCAAATTCAAAAGAAAACCAAAAATCAATTGATCCGTATGCAGATGCTCTTCATTTTCTCGGAGCAACTACTATTACTGGTATAGATAATTTAAAAAGCAGATATCGTGAGCTAGCAATGAATTATCATCCTGATAAGGGAGGGAATTTGGAATTAATGCAAAAATTGAATGAAAGCTATAACATTGCTTTGAGATATTGTAAACAAAATAATCCAGTAGGGAAAGAGAACGAGCTTACTTTTGCTCCAGAGAAAGATGAGGAAGATTCATTTACTGAATTATTTGCGCGATTTGCTCAGGATACTCCTTTTGAAACACCGAAAAAACAGCCCTCTCCAAAAAATTCTGACAATGCCTGGTATGAAAAACCTCAAGAGCCGTCTCATTTTTCTTCAACTATGTCAAATAACGAAGAAAACCTTTTTGATTTTCAACTACGAATGAGTAAAATAAGGATTGAATCTCAGTATAATAAAATTGCCGATGTACACTCATTGCCAGATATTTTATCATCTCTATTTGGCACACGTGGCGTACAGCATGAAGTCATTCAAAAATCTCAGGACATATTCAAAGATAAAAACCCAGATGAAATAAAATATATTTTACTATTAGCTTCCCATATAGTAGAGCCTGCTATACAAATTCCTGTGCATTATTCATTGAGCATTGCGGAAGCGATCGGGTATGCGCCCTATCATAAAGGGATGATAAAAATCAGTAAACAATGCGAGACTTTTTTATTTGATACATTTAAGTTATTTATCACTCCTACTAATGAAAAAGCACTGTATTCTGAACAAAACAACCTGTTTATTTTTCTCTTCAGGCATATGTTTCGTTTATTGAACGATACTCACTCGGATGAAAAAATAAATGAAAAAATCATGTTTTTTAAAAACTCACATAAAAAAATAAATAGTTATATTTCCTCTGATTTAGAAGATAAAAGTAGTGAAACGTCTTTAGAAAAAGCAAAACTATTCGGTCTCATTTTTCACGATGGAATGAGTATGCAAGATAGACTTGATATGGTGGATGCGTGTCATACTATCCTCAATTTTAGATATAGCAATACTTATCATGACATATATAAAAAAATACAATCGGTTTTTACCTATTGTGAATTAAAAAATTGGTCAGTTCAAAAAACGCAAAAAGTTTTACAAAGCATGGCGTGCATCCAAGGTAAACACACAAGAATAAATTCACTCGGTCAACAGGAAAAACTTTTTTCCTTTTACGAAAAATTAGAACAGATGGTGTGTGTCAAAAAAAATATGAGTAAGCATGATGAAGTATCATCTCAGATATATCAATTTATATTGTCTGTGAAGCATGGTTCGCGAGGTTATAGAGATGGTCGTGATGAATACGCTATTAATGAATGGGTTGAGGCTTTTGAAAATGGTTTTGAGGTTTTTCAGCAAGAACCTATTCTTTTTAACGCGATGATGGATGTTTTTCATGAGTTTTCTATCAGTCCTCCGAATAAACTTGTTTTTTCTCGTTACGACAGTATACGCATTCCTATAGAGACTGCTGTGAAGAGCGCGTTGAGGCTCATGGCTTTTTTAAATACACACTATGGAGATGAGTTGTTTGATAAACAAGAGGATTTAAAAAAATTGAAAAAGTTGATACATTTTTTCCAACAAAATCGCTATTTTGAAATTCATAAAAGACAAAATTATTCTTCATTACCTCTATTGCAACAGAAATTATACTGCTTTTTCAACTCAATTCAGAGACGGCGCACAAAAAAAGGAATGTTTCTTCCAGAAGATATTGATACAGTGATTGATTTGTGTTTTTAGGCAGAAGAAGCCTGAGAAAGTGCAGGAGTGCCAAATTTTTGTTGAAACACAACATACTCTTTATCAACGATCATTTTGATAGAACCATCAATATGGTTGGTGGGTAATCCAGCTTCTACAGTTGAGGTACGCAGTTGTAAGAGTTGACAGAGCCTCTTGTCATCTTCATTTTTTCCTGTGGTCGTATCTTCAAGTTCAAGTAGACATTTTCTAATATTTGTAGTGAGTATATCTGATATGTTTGCAATAGGAACAAGTAAAAATTGTTTACCACTTTCTTGCAATGGTTGTGCGACTGATTGTAAATACTGATTCACAATTTCTTGGAAAGACTCATTTGTCTGGAGAGATGTGACAAGCTCAGGAGCTTGTTTTAATGCCGCTTGCATTTTCTCTATCTCAGTCATGATATGTCCTATCATTCTTCTTTTTAACCCTTGCAGGAACGGTATTGTTATTTTTGGTTTTTTATCTAAAGTGTCAGTAAAATGACGAGTGATGAGATAGTTGACAACTCCGCTTATCTGATTTGGTTCAAATTCTTTTTGTGTTTTGATGTTTTGTATCATGCCGTCTATATGTTCTACTACTTCAGGAAGATTTTCGTTACATTGGGGATTATGATAAATATCCTGAGATAGTCCTTCAGATTGAATTATATCTGAGCCAAATAATCCGTCCATTTGACGATTATTTCGGACAAACATTGAAAGTGTTCGTGATCTTTGTACATATTTATTTTTTTGAAACGCACTATTGTAGGCTCGTCTTTCTTCAAGATAGAATAAGTCAGACTTCTTTTGATCGCTTGATAAAACAGGAAGCATTGAGCCAATTTGTTGAACTTTACTTGTTTTATATTTGATGATATCTCTTAATACAGCGTTTCTTACTCTTTCGGGAAATTGTTCTTCATGCATAAATGTATCTACAAAGCTGATGAAATCTATATTTTTCATTCGCTTCTCAGCTTGATAGAAGATAGCACGATAAGTGATAAACTTGATTTGCTCTTTTGTTTTTCCCGTGACTTTATTCTCTCCAATTATTTTGCCTAATTCTTCTTGATTCAAATTATCTAAATAAAGCAATAGACCGATAAAGGGCATTTGAGCATAATGATTTATTCTATCTGAAGAATCGCCTTCTCTTTTTTTTCCATCTATCATGAAAATTTTTCCATCAATATTGAGGCCGAAAGAAGTGCTTGGTTTGTAAGACTCTTGAGCAAATCTGTTTACTGTTGCGGATGGTGCAATAACATATTCAAATTGAATTCCCATCAGATTTTTTTTCTGATGAAAATGACCTTTGTAATAAATATCTGGATTTTCAAGCAGTCTTTGAGTTTGCCTTAATTCAATCTTCATGCAGGTATTATACTATAAGGAAGAAATTATGTCAAATCAATGTTATGGACGGGTACATAGGTAACACTTCTTTTAACTGATAACAACTATTATAC
>CAYJVA010000094.1:0-3818 GCA_964373465.1 uncultured Gammaproteobacteria bacterium | reverse complement strand
CGGTATAACCCTCCATCCCGCGTACGGGATCCTCCGCGAACCCCGCATACGGGGCTAACGGAGTCTCCGCAAACGGAGTCTGATTGCGGACCGATTGCGGACCATCTGCGGGATACGTTCAATTTGTTTTGCAAATTGAACTACGATGGGTATACATATTTAACATATTTTATCAATAGTTTTTTGCGCCTTTTTTGCGGGTTAAAAGTGTTATTGAGGATTACATTGACATGTGGAGCCTGTCCAGGAACAACCTGGAGTCTGTGAACACATCACAGCTGGATCAGATGGTGGTGGGTTAGTAGCAGGAGATGATGTAGGAGCAGGACTGGATGGTGAAGAAGGACAGCTACAAGCAGAACCAGTCCATGTACAACCACTACCACGAAGACATGCTTGTTCAGGGCTTTCTGAAGATGGAGGGGGAGTGCTACTTGAATTTTGTTGACAACCACTCCCATTCCAATATTGTCCGGACGGACATGATCCATAACCTGGAGGTGGAGTGCTTGTTGAAGAATTTGCTCCCTCACATCCACATGCACCATTCACCCAACTGACACATGTACCACCTCCTGCGCGACATGCTGACTCTTGAGATTCTTTGCTTGGAGATCCATAGGAAGGGTTTGTATTTGTACTACCTGAACCACTCCGTTCACATCCACACGCACCATTCACCCAACTGACACATGTACCACCTCCTGCGCGACATGCTGACTCTTGAGATTCTTTAGAAGGATTTGTATTATCACCAGGTCGTGGTTGAGTAGGATTAAACCCAGAACACGATGCTACAGTGGGATTATTCTTACAAAAATCATAACATTCACCAGGGGTCCTGCAATTTCCCATATCACCTCTTGGAACACCATTAGTTCCTTGAGTTTGTGCACAGTATCCTCCAAGCGGGTTGATCGGTTCAGGCACCCAATAAGAATTCGATCCACACTGTCCACTATTTGTGTAATATGGACCTCCCGGAGTATTGGTAAGTCGAGGTAATGAGTAAGGATTATTAAAGGTACTAGGATTATAATCTGGGACGCAAGGACCTTCAGCATAACTCCGATGAAAAGCTACAGGACAAACGGTCGTAGATGCGTTAGTTGAGATATTATTAGAAACTTGTGTATAATTTGGTATACAATAACCACCATTTGGATCGTACGAAACCGGAACGAAATGTGCATTGGAAGGACATTCTATTTTTTTGGAATTATTCCTTTCTGCAGTTGTCGCCACCACACAGGTATCAGTCTTAGTCCAACCCGGAGGAATACAATCTGACTGATACACACTACAAACTCCACTTACGCTTTTGACGCTTATTATATCGCCAATGCACGTTTTACCCTTTGTAAAATCTTCATATTTCTGCATGCCTGACACATTCGAACCATTGGGCACACAGTATCCACCAGCCGGACTTTGAGATTCTTGTATCCAATTAAAACCAGTTCCACACTGAACCCCATATTTCTGACTGAGATTGTACATTCTTTGATATTCTGGAGGCAAGTTAGTTATATCAGCATTATTTTTTTGAATGAAATTTTTAACAAAAGCAATGTCTTCTGGACGAGGTTTAAATCTTTCAACTACTTCATTGAATTTTCTCAACTCCTGAGCATTTTGATTAAATAAGTTTGAATCAATCAGGTCTGGTCGCAGAGTATTTTGGATTTCTTCAAGCCTGACGATTGGGACCCAATATTTCCGTAGTTCTGTAGGTATTTGATCACCCTGTTTGTACGTTTTGGCAAAAGATTGGATTTTATCCAAAGTAACATCATCTGGTTTCTGATCTTCAAATTTTTGCAACTCTTGAAATCTTAATGTCTCGTGAATTTTATAAAACTCTTCTGGATAAAAACTTTTAACCGTTTCGCTTAAACGAAGAGAGTCTGACTCTGCTACGACTCCTTGATTAACATACTTCTCCACTTCTTTTCGTGCTTCTATTCTAGATTTGGTACTCACAAGCTTATTCACTTCCTCTGAAGTCAGTAAACCTTGTGATTCAAGCGACTGTAGACGAGAAACAAGATCTGAGGGAACTGCAGGTCGATTTTTCAAATCAGCGATTGTATCTGATCCTTTCCAGCTTGCCTCAAGCGCATTATTTACTACATCTTCTACTTGGTCTGGCACCTGAATACGAACTTGTTCTAAAATAATATTATGCTTTGCAGTCTCTTCTTCCAGTTGACCCAACAGATGAGCAGTAGAGCTGTTTTCCTTGCCTAAGGTCGCAATATTATCAGAAAGCTCTGTCATGGTTTTACGATACGCTTGAGCAACAGCGGTGATTGCCGTAGTATTCTGAGAAGTCGCTAACTTTTGCATCTCATCCAGACGCTTCCCCGCAATCTGAATTCTTAAATCATCCTGAGTTTTTTTATTAAAAGCAAAAGCCAGTTGGATATTTTCTTGGAGAGGCTTAATAAAATAGAAAGGATTGGATGGAGTAAGTCCACTCCCAAACAAATAGCGATTAAACCGCAAGTATGTTGACGGAGATTCTACTTTTGAAGAAGCTGTGGCTGAGGGTTCCTGTGCAGAAACGGTCTGACCCAAAACGCGAGATTGTGGAAACTCAAGCGTTGAACTCCAATCATAATGCGATGGTGAAGTAGTCTGAGCGTATGTCAACGAAACTCCCAATAACATGAAAACGGAAAAAAAACCTAATAAACCTATCAAAAATGAATAATGCCTTATTTTTTTCATCTTATTTTTTTCATAAAAGTTTAATGCTTTGTTTTCAATGTAAAATAAAAATAAATGTTTGTCAAGAGGTATTATACAGAGACCTTTGGGGAAATCTTGTTTATTCTCTTGCCGTAATTGGAATTTTACTTATTTGTTGTTGAATTATTGCATCATTTTCATTTCCAAAAGTCACCAAAAGCCTGTCCATAGGTTTGATTATTTTTCCCAATGCTTCTTCATCTTGCATCCCGTTGAGATAAAACCTGAGCAAACCTCCTCTTCCTGTACAGAAAGTCTCACCTGTGCCGGTCGTCAGACACTCATTGCTTAATTTAAACGGAAGAGTTCTGAAAAAGTTGTTCCATGTCAAACCACTCTTTTTAATATGAATAATGTTTGGATTTGCCGATTGTATAAACGCATCTTTTGAAAGAATGTAAATGCTTTCTTTCTTTTGAAGTTTCATTGCTCAATTCATCTCCTAGATAGGTTATTATTGCTCCTGATTGCACCTCTTCTCCGACTGTATGTGAAATTTTTTTGATCCTTACATGACCGTACAGCGCAATTCTGTTAACTCCTATATCTTGGAGAATGACTCCCCCATATCCGTCAAGTTCTCCTATATATTTTATTTTACCCGTGGTGATAGCATAAACTGGCACGTTTTTATCTTTCTCTCCCGGTAAGTATTCCAAATCAACACCTGCATGATATCCATAAAATCTATTAAATGGAAAAAGGATTTCTTTACCTTTATAAAATTCATCATCAATGAGTTGTCCGAATCCCTTAAGCGTTTGTCTTTCAAAATAATGATTCATGGGATAGTACCATCTTTGTGCAAAAACTGGAGCAGTGCTTGCAAAAAGGAAGAATAAAGTACTAAAAATAGTTGCAATTTGCTTCATTTTTCCATTATATCAGAAGTCGTATTGTGTGCTGAACAAAGTACAACCTCGGGGGTTAAACGGGTTATTAGGAAACTATTATTAAGTATTTTTACTATTCTTCGTGCTTGATATACTTTCTTTATGCTCCCGAATTAAAACCTTCGCAAACTTTTGAAATTATTTTGCCAAATCTGATACACAAATCCAAGA
>CAYJVA010000093.1:0-3878 GCA_964373465.1 uncultured Gammaproteobacteria bacterium | reverse complement strand
TAATCCTGTCAATACAATTCGTTTAGTTTCTGTTTTTCAAAGTGGGAAACTCAGGAGAGCTTCTACTGAAAAAGCATTCCCAAATGTATGGACTGTTCCTGGAGGAAAATTACAAGTAGACGACTATATAAAAAGACCAAAAGATACTTCTGCTCATTGGTATAATGTTTTTGAAGATTTGTTAAAAAGAGAAGTGATGGAAGAAGTCGGACTACACATCAAAGAGGTAAAATACTTGACAAGTCTTGCATATATTCGTTCAGATACTATCCCCACAATCATTGTCAGTCTTTTCACCCATTATAAAGGAGGAAAAATCAAACTATGTCCTGCTCTTACTCAATATGCATGGGTTACTCTCAAGCAAGCAAAAAAATATGATCTCATTGAAGGTATTTATGAAGAATTGGAAATGCTTGATAAACACTTAAAAGGAAAGTCAGTTGGTATTTGGAAAAAAAGTCAGGAGGCACAATAGCTATGAACTTTTTTCAAAAGCTCTTCAACATACGGAACAAATGTTTTAGCCGTTTGATAGACTTCTTGCGCAATCTTCTCCTCATAGGTATGAACGGTAAGATTGCGTTTTTTTAAGAATTCAAACCACATCGTCGGGTCATTGATTAATTCTAACTGAGCCGCTTCACGAATGACATTTTTTGGTCCATATACATTTTTTTTATTTTCGTTGACAATGGTCTGCATGATTTTCCAGCACAGTTCAAAGGTGAATTCAAATCGCTGAATAGTCGCATCTTGGTTAATAAGATTATCTGAAGGCAAAAGACTTGCCTCTTTCAATCTGACAAGAGCTTTCGTCAGGTCTTCGTATTGTGATTCAAGTTTTGTCATGAGTGTAAGTATATCACTTTTTGCAACGAAACCATTTTAAATTTTTCAGAAACAGTACTGAAATCAACTACCTCAACCGTATAGGGTACATTTGATTCTTCAAATGCTTCTTCAAGATCAGAGAGCATACCACTGGGAATACGCCGATTGCTTTGAATCCCAATATCAATATCGCTGAATGGGCGCGCGTTTCCGATAGCCCATGAACCAAAAATGAATGCCTTATCTTTTTCAGGATCAAGAAATTGAAAAAGAATTTTCCTCACCTCATTCACAGTTTTTGCATCAAGCATATACGAATTATAGCAGTTTTTTTACAGATAATAAATTTAAAGAAATTCTGTTGTATAATACTATTAAATCATGAAAAAACAAATCTCACCAACTCAAAAAGTCTTGAATGTATGGGCAGTGATATTGATCATATGGAGTCTTTATAGAATACAATTCTCATATCCTGACTGGTTTGATGAATTTATCGCAAAACCAATCATCTTTATAGGTCCTGTGATATGGTATATTGTCAAATCAGAAAAAAAACCATTTTTCTCATCAGTCTGGCTTGACAAAAAAAAAGCTATTAAAGACATATATCTTGCGCTTATTGTTGGTTTGCTTTTTTTTGTCACTTCGTTCATCCCAATTTTCATCAAAACAGGATCGCTGACTTTTTTTGGATCAGATTCTATCCAATATTGGAATCGTTTTATTTTTTCCCTTCCCATAATGATAGCAACAGCTCTATCTGAAGAGATTTTATCTCGGGGGCTCGTCTTAAAAACATTGTATATGGAATCCAAAAATATCCTCAGTTCAACCTTCATTGCAAGCATTCTTTTTTTTATTCTCCATATTCCCATACTTTTTACCAACCTTATGTTGTCTGGATATCTGCTCATCTTATTTATGATTACTAATCTGATTTTAAGCTTTGCAAATTCATTTATATATATAGGCAGACGAAGCCTCGTACTTCCCATCCTCATTCATGCGTTATTCAATCTTACCCTCTTTCTGGCACTATAATAAATTCTTACTACGATCTATTGTTATAATGTAGTCAATATGCGACTGACTTCATCACAAAAACAAGCAATTGAACATCATCACGGACCACTGCTTATCATCGCAGGCGCTGGTACAGGGAAAACAACTGTTTTAGTTGAAAAAATTAAGTACCTTATTCAAAAAAAATATGCACTTCCCCATGAGATTTTAGCACTTACCTTTACTGAAAAATCAGCGTATGAGATGGAAGAACGTATCGACCGCCTCCTTCCTTATGGATATTTTCAAATGTGGATTATGACTTTTCATTCATTTTGTGATGATATTCTCCGTCAAGAATCAGTACATATAGGCATACCACCGATCTATAGACTCTATACCCAAGCCGAATCGCTCATATTTTTCAAAAAACATTTATTTCGTTTTTCCTTGGATTATTTTCGTCCCTTAAGCAACCCGTATAAATTTCTTGAAGGGTTGCTTCAGCATTTTTCACGACTTCGCGATGAAGACATATCTCCTGATGAATATCTTGAATGGGCGGAAGAAAAGTCAAAAGTCAAAAGTCAAAAGTCAAAAGTAATTCGTAAAAATAAGAAAGAAAAACAAGAGTTAGTAGATGAAGAAGAAATGGAACAGACAAAAAATCTTGAACTTGCGCATGCATATAAAAAATATCAAGAATTAAAAAAAGAGGAAAATGTGATGGATTTTGGAGATCTGATATATTACACCTTGCAATTATTCCGCACAAGGAAAAATATATTAAAGAAGTATAAAGAAAAATTCAAATACATTCTTATTGATGAGTTTCAAGATACGAACGTCGCACAGTATGAATTGATCAAACTTATGGCTTCACCCAATGAAAATCCTCATTTGACTATCGTAGGAGATGATTCACAATCTATCTATAAATTCAGAGGAGCCGCAATATCCAATATCCTCCAATTTATGAGCGAATATACGAATGCTCAAAAAATACTATTACTAGATAATTTTAGGTCAAATCAAACCATTTTGGACTCTGCGTATCGTTTGATAAAATATAATGATCCAGACACCCTTGAAGCAAAACTTCATATATCTAAAAACCTCAAAAGCACAAGAGGATTGGGAGATAAAAAAAGCGTCAGTTTTCATCTCACAGAGAGAGGAGAGAAAGAAGCTGATTTTGTCAGTCATGAGATTTTAAAGCTCTGTAACAATAAATACCAATTGTCTGATATTGCGATTTTAGTACGAGCGAATGCTCACGCGCTTCCCTTTTTACATACTTTGAGTCGCTTGGATATTCCTTACCAATTTTTGGGTAAGGCCATGTTGTTCAAACAACCAGAGATCAAAGAATTGATCGCCTATTTAACCTTTCTTACCAATATCACTGATTCTACTGCATTTTATCGTGTCATCACGATGAATATTTTTAGCATTGATTCAATTGATTTGGGACTTCTCATAGCATTTGCCCAAAAAACTAATCTTTCCCTTTTTGAAAGTATTATGGTACATCTTTCTTTTTTTTATACAGAATTGAATCGTCCAAACTATGAACACCTGAGAGAGTTTTTAAAGATAATTAAAGAAACAACCCGATCCAAACTTTTTAATATATACACGATGATCACACGTCATCTTGGACAGATCTCCACTCACAGCGTCGGTCACATACTCTATGATTTTATAGACACCACTGGTATTCTGAAAAATCTTACGTTCATCAAAAATGAGACAGAAGAAAAAAACGCGCTTTCAATCGCGCGTTTCTTTGATGAAATAAAATCGTTTGAAAACTCACATGAGGACGTATCTGTCTTTGCATTCGTAGAATTTATTACTATTAGTGTAGAATTCGGAGAGTCGCCTCGGACTGCGACCACTGACTGGACTGAACAAAACGCAGTCAATATCCTCTCTGTTCACACGTCAAAAGGACTTGAATTTCCAATTGTTTTTTTAGTCAATGTAGTAGCAGAAAGATTCCCAACAAGAATACGAAGAGAATTATTTCCCATACC
>CAYJVA010000092.1:0-3909 GCA_964373465.1 uncultured Gammaproteobacteria bacterium | reverse complement strand
TGTGCGACTTGATGATTTGAACGGATAAATTCAATCCAATGCCACTGCCCACAGTAGCCACTCTTTTTGCTTCCTCTCCCCTTTCAAATGTTGTGTCAAATATATTTTTTAATTTTTCTGGAAAAATGCCTATACCAGTATCCTTTAACAACAATCAAAACAACGAACTTAAAATTTTAAAAATGGTGACTGACCCCAATTTCAATTTCCTAGAATTTTAAAAATGGTGACTGACCCCATTATCTGACCCCATTATCCATTATCACATTATCCTTTAGTATACCCCAGAACAGAGTGTTTACAAAAAGCGAAATTGGTGTTAATTTAGATTATATGAATCGGTCTGTAAGCTATAAAATAAAATGCAAAAATGAAGACTTCCAAGTGACGGAAGTTTCTTTAATACCTTCTCTCACATCCAAAGAACCTCACTGGTTTACATATTTTTGGCTTCAAAAATCTGGCTTTACAACTTTTGATGTTTTGGATTGTATTAAGATTTTTTTCAAACTTAAATTTGATGATGTTGCTAGCCAAGGATTAAAAGACGAGGATGCAATTACGGAGCAACTTATTTCTGTAAAAAAGATTTTGAGCAAAAAAGACATCACGGGTTTTAATAGTAAATATGAATCAGGAAATAAATATTCTCGAATCAAGCATATTGTTGGTTATGGAAGAGAACCAATAAAAGAACGGATGCTTCACGGAAATTCATTTCGAATCGTGGTTAGAAATCTGGAAAGCAATGTTGCTAATAATCTTTTAACTTATCTTTCTGTTCACAGACACCATTATTTTATTAATTATTATGACAATCAAAGATTTGGAATACCAAGCGGACCCCATAATACTCATTTGATTGGCGAAGCAATAGTTAAAAAAGATTGGAAAAGAGCCTATAATTATATAAAAATTACAAACAACATTCCTCCAGATCTTTTAATAAAACTAGAAAATAATTTTAATTGTAAAGAAGTTTTCAAAACAATCAACCCTAAAAAGGTTTCTTTCTTTATCTCCTCATATAATAGTTTTCTGTGGAATAATCAAACTTCTTTATTAATTAAGGAGAATACTAAAAGCAAAAAGTACCAATTTGAAAAGGTTGGGCATCTGTATTTACCAACAACTCAATCATTTCAGTGTCCTCATATTTGTGAGGCAAGCGGGTATGAATTTGTGAAGGAGAAATTCACAATAAAACAAAAAATTTACAGCAGAAACGTTGTGGTTGCGACCACAATATACACGCATGACTTGGAAAGTGACGAATTACATAGGGGCAAGAAAAAACTAACTATTTCATTTTTCTTACCAACTGGAAGTTACGCCACCATGATTATTAAGCAACTTTTTAAATTATATGGAAAATAGTAAAAACTGGAATAAATTTATTGGTAATGAAATACCATCCAGCCTAGAGCTCCAATCGGTTATTTATAAATTTTTAAAAAAAGATTATAAGATAATTGATATCGGTTGCGGTTTCGGCAAAACAGTTTTTGATCTTTATGAGAAAGGTTATATCGATATCTCCGGAATCGATAGTAATAAAAGCGGTATAGAATTTGCGAATTTAAAAAGTAAGCAATTAAACCTAAATCCTGTGCCAATATTTGAAGTTGCCGATGCAATTCATTTACCCTATCAAAATTCAGTTTTTTATTTTGCTATTGCTCAAGCTTTTTTGACAACCATCATAACTACTAAAGAAAGATTAAGAGTTATAAAAGAAATCAATCGTATCCTTAAAAAGAATGCAATTTTATACATTGCTGACTTTGAACAGAATTATCACTTACCGATGTACAAGAAACGATATGAAGACGGTATTAGGAAAGGATATGAAAATGGAACTTTTGAAGTAACAAACAAAAGAACAGGAGAGCTTGAATATTTAGCCCATCATTATACTAAAAAGGAACTATACAAGCTTACCAGAGAAGGAGGATTCTCAAAAATAGAATATTATGGAAGCAAAATATTCACCACAAGAAGTGGCAATAAAATTAACGGATGCGTCATGATAGTCAGGAAAGGTTAATGCTGTTTACTATATTTTGAAAATAAATAAGCACTACATATTATGAAATTACAGTATCCCATTGTAAATAATGATGATCAAATCATTGGGTATAAAAATAAAGAGCTGGCATACAAAAAAGGAGCAATGCTTCGATCTATTCAAATATTTGTTTACAATCCAAAGAGAGAATTGTTTATCCAAAAACGTGCCAAAAATAAATCACGTTATCCTAATTATTTTTGCGCTTCGGTTGCTGGACATGTTGAACCAGGAGAAAGTTACCGAAAAGCAGCAATTCGTGAACTAAAAGAAGAATTAGGATTAAAAAAAGTAGAAAATTTAAAATTTATTACTAAAGAAATAACTCCTGTGGGAGAAAATAACTATGCGATGATGGCTCTTTTTACTATTAAAACAGATGAATTTATTACTTTACAAAAAGAAGAAATTGATAGCGGAAATTTTTATACAATAGAAAAAATCAAGCAATTAGTTTTAGAAGGAAAACCATTTACATTAGGGTTTATTCACTTTTTTAATAAACAGCATAAATAAAAAACGGGCAGCCGGCATAAAACCAACTACCCGTATTTCGCATGAGTCCTTTCTATCACCCTTTACCCCTCACAAAGACTTTCCCTTGGATTATCTTATGAGCAGGTTTATTGTGAATGGTTGCGTGCCTTGCGAACTGTTGTCCACAGTTGTGACACTTAAGATTACCATTAGTGTAATCTTTGGTGATCATATGGACATAGCACTTTACGAGCTTCTCTCCGTATTCCTTGTTGTAGCGGTAGAGTAGACTAGTGCACTTAGCACAATGTACTGCGATCATGTTTGTTTTCTTCATGATGTTCTCCTCCTAGAATGACGCCTTGATAGCGTCTAATTTTGGAGGACATACTCCAACGCAGGCATTGCACGAAATACAATTGTCAGCAATGACCGCCAGCGGTTTTTTGCTCGAACGACGAACCATTGAAAGAGCATCGAAAGCACAGGACTGAATACAAATTCCACAACCTGTGCACCTCTCTTCGATCACAACTGGACGAGGCGACGAAAACTGATGATCACCTGTCTTGCTGAGCGTAAGTCCAACGATGTCCTCGACTGAAGCATACTTTGGGTTCTCTGCGAGAAACCTCTGTAGTCCAGCCGTAACTCGTCTAAAGACTGTTGGGCCCTTTAGCGCAGGTGCAGTGTAAAGCTGAACCGCGCTCGCACCTGCCATGAGCATCTGGATTACATCGTCGGCAGTGAAGATTCCACCGCATCCCACAACCGGTATATTTAGGTTGCTTGAAAGCTGATGAACGCACCGCAGAGCGATAGGGAAAATCGCTTTTCCCGCAACTCCGCCACCCCCGCCCTTGATTCCAAGTTTCGGTTTGGCGGTTTTGGTATCGATCAACATTCCAGGGCCGATGCTGTTTGTGCAGACGATGGCGTTAGCCCCCATCTCTTGGGCTTGCTTTGCCATCGGGATCAGCAGGTTCGAGTACGACAACTTAACCCAGATTGGCTTTGACGTGAGTCCACGGATTCTTTTCATTACCTCCTGTAGATGAAGCGTGTTGACATTTAGATCTCCGTGAAGCGATCCTGAATGTGGGCAAGAGATGTTGATCTCGTAAGCGTCAACACCCATCTCGTCAAAGACCTGAATCAGATAACAACAGCTATCCATATCGCGTCCAGAAAGCGAGATGATGATCGGACAGCCAGTCTCTTTGACCTGGCGTACGCCGTGATCTTGCCAATCCGTCCACGGCTTTTCATTTCCCCATTCACAGCTAAGCATGCTATTTTGGTCAAAAACTACATGGCGTGGAGCAGGAACTTTAGCGCGTTCAGGGGGAACATTTTGCTTGAGC
>CAYJVA010000091.1:0-3993 GCA_964373465.1 uncultured Gammaproteobacteria bacterium | reverse complement strand
GGGTTATGCCGTCCCGCCTTGGCGGGATTGCAATCTCATCTGAAAGCGGTATACACCAAATAAGACACGTATGACATAAATATATGAATCACTACACGTACTCATCATATGATTGTACAACGTAATATTCAGAAGTTATCAAACCCTTGTCATCATTATCATCACAAATCCTACTCTGAACCCTTATATTTTATGTTTGAAAAATTCCAATGAATCGATTCATTGAAATCGATAAAGTAAAACAAGTTTAAGAGACTATAGTTAGTTTTCAGAATCAACCCAATATCATATTAGATCGGATTTTATAATAGTATAATAAAATATAGATATTGAACACGTTAATACAAAATCAAAAAAACAAAAGTTAAAAATACGGTTAAATTATTTATCAAACTAAATACAATGGAAAACGCAGAAATACCACAACAAGAAAAACAGGGAATTTTTGAAACTGCACACTTAAAAACCATCACTCCAAAAACTCCTGAGGAAAAAGAGAAAGTGGAAGAAATTAAAGGAAAGATTATTGATATAGAAAGATATCGAGGAATAATACACTATACGCAACTTCCTTCTTTAAGTAATATATTGTTGCAAGGTGTACAAAAAGGAGAAGTCGTTCATAAGAATAAGAAGAAAGCTTGGGGCTACGGTGGTCAAGTTGGTGGAGTTGGTATACAGTTTGCTGTATCAGTGACAAGAATAGGAGCAAATTCCTCATTTAGGAGATGGGAGAACATACCACATGAAGAAGCCGGACCTCTTTTACTATTATTTGATTCAAATTAAACTTTTATGCTGGATAAGGGTCGTCAGAACTATAAAGGTGAGGTAAGTAAAAAAACTATAGCTGAATACACGAAATCAATAGAATCTGTTGATGTTTATAAGGGAACAGAAGTACAACTATTCAATGAAGAAGGGCTTCCAAAAACAACTATCATAGGTGTTATTATTGCATTAAAAAGATCCTTTTTAAAAAAAGAGATAAGTTCTGCTAGATTTATAAAATATAAGTTTGATTTTCGACAGTCAGCAGAAATTACTTCCAATAGACATTCTCGCCTCTTTTATCACAAATTAGACGCACAAGTAATTCCTCTTTACGATCATCTTGGCAATGTCTTATGGCCAGAAAAGATTCCATACGAAAAAGTCAAAGAAATAATACAAAATCGGGCTCCGAAAACGTGATATACCGCTTTCAGATGAGATTGCAATCCCGCCAAGGCGGGACGGTATAACCCTCCGTATGTTCAATTTGTTTTGCAAATTGAACTACGATGAATATACAATCTCTACACTTTATATCCCAACAATTTCCAACTCATTCTTAAATTGCCCGAAAGTTTTATCAAAAGTTAGAATGGTTTTGATGCGTTGCTTTCTTGCTTGAATAATCAAACTACAATCAATATACGACAAAAACTTCCCTTTATATTTTTTTGTGTTGCGAATAAAGAAAAAATGGCGCTGTCAAGTGGTTAAGAGGTTTGATAGATCTTCAGAATCTTTTTATACTGATGAAAAATGCTCTTTTCCAACAAGGTTATTTTTTCTATATGTTGAGTACGGACGAGGACGACAGTCAATAATTCTGCTACAACATAATTGTTGATTACGAATTGAGGCTTCAGTTTGAGAAGTTCGCTAAAAATGAGGTCTGCTTTTTCATGACTGGTGTCTTTGGATAGAAACAGAGGTACAAAAAAAGAAGTATCACAAATGATCTCATTTTCCATACAGTAATTGATCGTCTGTTAATTCTGGATGGTAATATGGAGTTTGAGCAAATTGTTTTTGTATTTTTTTTATCGTTTGCAAAAAAAGAGAATATTTATTTTTATCTACCTGTTGCTTTTTATTTTGTATTTGTTTTTTGTTTTTTTCTAAAAGATCTTTGATTAAAACAGTAAAAGAAGTGCTCTTTTTTTTTGCGTATTCTTTATAAAATTGCGCGGTTTCTGGATCAACATAGATGTGCATTGGAATCTTTTGCATATTATCTCTATAATAACAAAAATATATATTATTTTCAATATTTTCTCCGTCCTTCCATAACATGCTCCAACGTCATATAATCCGCATATACTAAAACTATCAAAAAAAAGAGAAATCGTCGTGACCTTCATCATCACAAATCCCACTCTGAACCGTTATATTTTATGTTTGAAAAACTTCGATGAATCGATTCATTGGAATTAACTAGGAAAAATGTACGGTCTTTTTATAGTCTGTACTTCTCTTCCACCACCCTCCATCGCTCATTCAACAATCATTGATGGACAAAATATGACCACAGAAACATTCTTGCAAATGATATAATAGGTTTCATGAAAAATGAAATGGAATTGTTATATAAAGCATGGTTAAAAAGCGCCATAGAAGATTTGAAAATCGCACAGGATTTATTTAGATTGAAACATTATAGTTATGCGCTTTTCTTTTGCCATTTGTCATTGGAAAAAATACTAAAAACAATATATTTAAAACAAAATAAAAAATATCCTGTCATTACACATAAATTAGCCAAACTCGCTTTTGCATGCAAAATCAAACTAAGTGATCAACAAAATGATTATCTCAACGAGATCACGACATTTAATGTTGAAGCACGATATGACGTAGTAAAAGAAAAATTATATAAAAAGGCAACTAAGAAATTTACGCAAAAATATTTGGATATTACTCATAAACTATTTACATATTTCAAAACACTCTTATGAATACATCTTTTTTCATAAAAGATAAAAAATTGGCAAAAGAAATTAAGAATTTTATAGATATTCTGCAAAAAAATAATGTTAGTATTAATAAGCTTATTCTCTTTGGTTCTTTTGCTCAAAATAAGCATCATAAAGATTCTGATATTGATCTTGCAGTTGTTTCATCTCAATTTGGTAAAAATATCACAGCAGAAATGATGCTTTTGTCAAAGCTCTCATGGAAAGTATCAGATAGGATTGAAGCAATTCCTCTCACTGAAGAATATTTGACAATGAAATATCATCCTTTTATCAGCGAGATTAAAAAATACGGTAAAATCATTTACGAAAACGGACTAATACTCCCTCCGTCCTTCCATTGCATGCTCAAGAGTCATATAGTCAGCATACTCCAGATCAGCCCCTATCGGCAACCCATACGCCAACCGAGTAACTTTTAACTTTTGACTTTTGACTTTTAACTTATTCTTGATGTACATCGCAGTTGCTTCGCCCTCCACATTTGGATTAGTTGCAAGGACAATCTCTCTCAACTGACCATTGGACGCCTCAACACGCCTCATCAACTGATCAATATATATGTCTTCAGGCCCCACATAATTTAATGGATCAATCCTTCCATGAAGCACGTGATACACCCCCCTATATTTTTCTCCCGCCTCCATGGAAAGCAAATCAAGCACATCCTCAACCACTGCGATAGTTGATTGATCTCGCTTACTATCTAAACAAATCATGCATTTTTCATCTTCAGTGAGATTAAAACAAGAAATGCAATACAATGATTTTTTCTTCAACTCCATCAAGGTATTCGCATAGTCTTCCAAGTCTTTTTGAGGGATTTTGAGAAGAAAAAAAGCCAGACGACGCGCGGTCTTTGGACCAATTGAAGGAAACCGTTCAAAAAATTCAATTGTTTTTTGTAAAGAACGCGGCAAGGATGTCATAGATGTTTTATTTCATTGGCGATAAGGGAAGCGACCGAGATCTCATCTAATTTGTCACACCGTTCATCCTTGGTAAGCGCGATAGTGTCAGTCGTGAAAAATTTCTTTAGTTGAGCCGATTGTATTTTTTGAGAAGCCCCTGTCGTAAAATCATGATGCACTGCAGTCGCATAGACTTCTCGTGCGCCCTTTTTTAGACATAAGTCTACTGCAGGCAAAAGAGTGCTTCCTGAGACCACCATATCATCTACAATGACTGCGATTTTATCTTTTACATTGCCATACAGTATTCTTATTTGGGCAGGCGGGGTAAAAGCCCA
>CAYJVA010000090.1:0-3997 GCA_964373465.1 uncultured Gammaproteobacteria bacterium | reverse complement strand
ATTTTTTGATTTATTTCCGACATAATTTTTTTGCTCTTTTTAAATACGCTTTTAACTTGTAATTCCCCGTGGTCTATGCCACGGGGACACCTTATAGGGAAAGTTTGAAAACCGTAGGTTTTCAAGTATGCTTATAATACAATGACAAGAACGGTTAAAAAAGGAAACCATTGTGCATATCAAATACATTATCATATAGTCTTTCCTGTCAAATACCGAAAAGCCCTATTATCAAATAAAATAACAAAAGCGATCAAACAAATTGCTTATGAAATTCAGGAGCGATATTCTCTTGAAATAGAACAAATAGGATGTGATCATGATCATATTCATATATTGGTCAGTATTCATCCCAAATATGCTCCTGGTCAATTTGTGAAACTGTTCAAAAGCATCACTGCAAAACAGGTGTTTAAGCAATTTCCCGAACTGAAACAAGAACTTTGGGGTGGTGAATTCTGGTCTGATGGTTATTACGTTGCTACTGTTGGTGAACGTGCCAACTGGTCATCGGTTGTCAAATATGTCAAAGAGCAAGGACAGATTCCTGAACAAATTCAGCTCAGATTGTTATAATTTTTATCTTGGATACCCTGCGGTCTCTGCCGCAGGGTAATTCATTAAGTAAAATTAATTCTATTAAGAAGGGAATAAGGAAGAAAATAAAAAACCAAAACATTGATAAAAACGAAATTAAAATAATTACTAAAAATGCAATAGCAATTTGTCTCGCATGTTTGTCGCTCCGCCAAAAATTTAGCGTAATAAATACTTGAAGTATTGCGATAGATATTATAGAGATAGACATTAATTTTAAAATAGGATATGTAAAAGTACCTAAACTTCCAAAGGGCAAAAGTATTCCATATACGAAAAGCAATAGTGTTGCCAATCCGCTATAAAAAGTAAGGGTTTTACTTTTTTTCATATATTTTTATTTTACTTTTTTAAAAGTTTTAAAAAAAATAATAACATAACAAATTCTATACAGATTAAAATAAGAGAAATTATTAATCGAATTAAAATACTGCCACTCAGTGGAAATAAAAAAATAAAAAATAGCGCTGACAAAATACCTGACCACGCAAAGATAGCAATTATCAAAGAAGAGTATTTTTTTCTTTTTAACAAAACAAAAATTGTAAATAGTGGGATAACAGATGCCAATAGAGCAGGAGGATAACCTTGAATTAAAAGACTAGGAAAATAGCTTAAAATATATGCTATAAAACCACCATATGATTTTAATGTATATAAATAGTTAGGACTTGGTGTGTTTAAGGTAATCAATACGAATACTATTATTGATAAAATAACAAATATCCTTATAAAGGAGGGCGATTTACGAATATTATTCATTATTTAATATTGGGTGAAATAATTGACGATAAAATAGTTAAATGGTGTATGAATTCTTCTTTTGTATATTTTTTTAAATTATCTCTTACATATTTTAAAATATCTTTATGAAGAGTGTATGACATCGTGTGAAAGTTTGCAAGCGTTCTTGTGAGAGAGCTTTCAGTTTGTTCGTTAAAAAAAATACCTGTTTTTCCCTCAATTACCGTTTCTGTCGCTCCACCTTTGCGATAGGCGATCACAGGACATCCAAAAAACTGCGCTTCAAGAGAGGTATACCCAAAATCCTCTTCTTGTGGTATGATAAGAGCTTCGGCATGTTGATAAAGATGCGTAAGTTCTTGATCCGTGATGTTTTGAAAAAATGTAATGGTTTCTCCCGCACTCTTTTTTAATTTTTTAACTTGCGTTCCTGCACCGACGATAATAAGATTTTCTTTCAATATATTACAGACATGTATCACAAGGTCAATCTTCTTATACACCTCAAGTCTACTCACCACTAAAAAATACTTTCTTTCTTGAACAATTTTTAATTTTTCGTTGTATTTTTTAATTTTTAGTTTTTCATTTTTAATTTTTTCCCAATATTCCTCATCAAATGGCGGATATATCATCTCGCTTTCTCTTTTATAATATTTTTTTACTCTGTCTTGCACCGTTTTTGAGATGGCGATATAATGATTTGGACGTTGAGATGCTATGAAATCCCATTTTCTTAAAAAGCGAAAAAACGGTGAATACACTATTTTTTTTAGCCACGAATCAACATATATTTCAGAATAGAGCCAAAGATACCGAGTCGGTGTCAGTATATAGCAAATATGAAGCGTATGCGGTTTGGTTAATATTGATTTTGCAAAAGAGGAAGTTACCGATATTACTGTATCGTAAGAGGAAAAATCAAAACTTTCAAACGCGTATGGATAAAGAAAGAGTGAAAGTAGACGATTTTTTTTTATAAAATCAGGCAATCGTTGTATAAAAGATGTTTTAATGTTAAGATTTTTTGCCCATGAGGCAGACAGAGAATCATAATATGAAGTGTAAAAATAAGCATGAGGAAACATCTCATGAAGTGTTAAAAGTACTCTTTCCACTCCTCCCCATTTATCTATCCAATCATATACGATGGCGATTTTTTTATTTTTCAATGATAATGTATTCATATATTTTTCTCATAGAGTTTGCACGTTTCTTCCGCCATTTTTTTGAATGAAAAGCGAGTAAGAATGTGTTGGTAATTAAATGTGTCTGGATTGTCTATATGTTTTTGAATTGTATTTCGTATACTTTCTAAATCATGTGGATTGAACTTTAAGAATTTATCATCAAGAATTTCGTTAAATACCGGTATATCAGACGCAATGATGGGGCAGTTGAAGTAAGTAGCTTCAAGAAGAGGCAGGCCAAATCCTTCAGCCAGCGAGGGATGAATGAGTGCTTGTGCATTCTTATAGAAAAAAACCAAGTCTTCATCAGTTGGATTTTTATATAAAATGATTTTTTTATCACACTTCAATCTATTGATTAATTGTAGTATTCGTGCGGAGAAAAAGTCAGAGGGACCGAGAAGTATGAGAGTGGGTTGAGAATTTATTTGAGTATTTAAGTGTATTTTTTCTTGAATTTTCTCAAATGCGCGGATAAGGCTTTCAACATTCTTATGCGGATAGAAATTGCCAACATAGATATAGAAAGGAAAAGGAAAACGTTGTTTCAGATGCGAACTTTCATGTGCATGCATGATGTGTTTGTCTACTCCTTCATACAGCGGATATATTTTACTATCATATATAGTGCCAAAAACTTTTCCAATATCTTTTTTAACTTGTTTGGATGGTGTGATAATGGCACGTGCGTTTTTTACCGCATGACGGATAAGAAGCGTGTAGAAAAAGTGTTTGATCCTATACATTATTTGATTTCCTGTAGTTGCTTTTCCTGTCCTGTAAAAAAAGGGAATGAGGTCATGAAGTGTTATAACAAATTTTCTTTGGTAAAAAAAAGGATGACTAAAATAGGTAAAATGCATCAGATCAAGGTTATCCTTGTTTAATTCCTTCAAGAGCGATATTTGCTCGGAAAGCGAATGCCAATGGTATGGAGTTTTTCGTATGACAGCATTTTTCATCCCAACAGGAATATGATTTATTTGTTTTTTATCGTATACATAGATATAAAAGATAAAGTCTGATGAAGAGGGTAGATAAAAAAGGAGATTTGAGATATATCTTCCCACCCCAGTCTGACCTAAAAGTCTCGCGTCAATGCCGATTTTTTTCATGATGATAGATTTTTTTTCAGATAAATAAGCAGATATACAAGGTGATTGAGTAGCGTGCCATTTTTTTGAGCCATGTGTTTATCATAAAATAGACGCATTGAATCGTAAAAATATTCTTTTGCTTTGTTTTTTGTTTTTCCTCCCCTTTTTTTTAATCCACTTTGATATTTCAGATGTAGTACGCTAAAGAGGGGATAATAAACGATTTTATAACCCATTTGTAGTATCTGATAACTGAGGTCTATGTCTTCTCCATACATAAAAAACCGTCTATCAAATCCACCTGTCTGATCAAGTAGATCGGAAGAGCGTCGTGAGGGAAAGAGTGTGTATGTAGAAGTGTAGATCTCG
>CAYJVA010000089.1:0-4005 GCA_964373465.1 uncultured Gammaproteobacteria bacterium | reverse complement strand
TTAATGCATTTGTATAAAAAATAACCAAAGTATCAGACATAAATAAATAGTTAAAAATATCTTTGTTTTCTTCTTTTATGGTTATGGTCATTGGTTTACCAGGGAGAGTAGGATACGATTTTCTCTGTGGGGTGTTTACTGGTCATTTTACTAACGCGTGTTGGACAGATCAATTCCAACCAGCTATTCGTATGTTTTCCACATTAGGTCAACCAAATTGGCTTGGTGCATATCTTGTCATTCATTTTTTTATTGCTCTTTATTTTATTATTCATTCATACGGAAAAAAGCAGATACTTACACTGTTATTCATCGGATATTCCCTTCTCAATTTTACCGCTCTTTTATTTACCCGATCGCGCTCTGCTCTTTTAGCATTGGGTATTGGAATGTTTGTAGCATTAATATATATATTCTCTTCAAAAAAAGAGTTGGTCAGACCTGTGTTCTATTTTATAGTGTTGATGAGTGTTCCCCTTTTTATTTTCAAGACAGGGATAGGTAAAATAGCTGGCAGTAGTTTAGTAACCTCATCTCAAGCCATACCTTCTTCCATCACTGACTCGGCTGATATACGGAAAATAGTATGGAGGGGCGCCTGGGATCTGGCGTTAAAATATCCATGGTTTGGTACTGGCGTTGAGACGTTTGCGTATTCGTATAATTTCACTCGACCTCTTGCGCATAACCAGACATCTGAGTGGGATTTTATCTACAACAAAGCGCACAATGAATATCTTAATTATGGAGCGACTACGGGATTTGTTGGATTGGGAACATATTTAGGATTTATTATCATCCTCGTGTGGAATGTGGTAAGAAAGTTAAAAGTCAAAAGTCAAAAGTCAAAAGTCCATTTAAAATATTTTGATAATGTATTGTACGTATTACTTTTCCTTTCGTGGGTGAGTATTTTGATTACTAATTTTTTTGGTTTTTCCACCTCCACTATCAATCTTTTCTTTTTTCTTATTCCAGCTTTTTTTATTATTCTTGTCGGAGGTCCAGACCATCAGAATAAAACTCCAAAAGTATCCCCGTTGTTTCAATGGCAGAAAGGAGCTCTTTTAATGAGTATTTTTGTTTTTACTGTATTAGTTATTTTTTTTGTTACTTACTTTATAGCTGATATTTTCTACGCACGCGCGCAAGAAAACATCCGACAGGATAGATATGATAAGGCAGTAAATCTACTTGATCAAGCTTTAAGCATACATTATGAGCATGTGTATCAGGACAAACTATCGTCATATCTGGCGACAGAAGCGTATCTTACGTCCTATCAAAAGGATAATACAGCGACTCAAAAACTAATGGTACGTGCAGATGAGTACAATAGGTCGTCTCTTCAAGCTTCATACCACAACATGTTCTATTGGAGGACTAAAGCAAAGAATTATTTTCTTTTTTATCAGATGACTTCGTCAAAAAAATACCTTAATGAGTCAATTGGAGCGTTTAATCACGCATCAGAGTTGGCATCAACCGATCCAAAGTCGCTCTACATGAAAGCGTTAGTCTACTCATATGTTTACAATGAAGAAAAAGACAAAAAATTACAGGCAACATATAAAGACCAATCCCTTGAGACAATAGAACGTGTAATACAATTGAAAAATAACTATCGTGATGCATATTTTCTCAAAGGACAGTTACTTAAAAAATATGGAAGAAAAGATGATGCGCGAGGAGTGTTTGAATATATGTTAAAAAATATTAACCCAACAGATGAGGAAGTGATGAAAGAATTAGAAAAATAACATCTTGACAAGTTCCCGTGAACTTGATAGATTATGTAGTATATGGAAACGTATAATTTAAGCACCATAACTAAAAAGATATACTATTCTGGTCTTACGTTGTTTACTGCAAAGGTTCTTACGGATATCTTGGAGACGCGCAAAGAAAATACGACTTTTAATGTGATTAAAAGACTTATAGAGAGTGGTGTGATAGAAAAAATTGAAAGGAATAAATACATGCTTTCAGATAAAAGAAATTCTGACTTTTCACTATCTTATTTTCTCTATCAACCTTCATATATATCCTTTGAGACAGCGTTAAACTTCTATGGTATCCTTTCACAGTTTCCTTATGAAATCACCGCGGCAACTCAAAGAAAAACCAAAAAAAAAGAAATAAAAGGGAAAATGTTTTCCTACGTTCATCTGAAAAAAGATTTATTCTGGGGGTATAATAAAAAAGAGGATTACTTGATCGCATCTCCTGAAAAAGCTTTGTTAGATCAATTGTATTTTGCGTCCAAAGGTTTAAAAAAAGCAGATGTTGATGAATATGATTTTTCTTTTATTTCTACCATGCAATTCAAAATCTATGTGAAAAAATATCCGCAGACAGTGCAATGGAAAAAAATTATAAACGATTTAAGCAAATATATTTCATTATGATGACCATAGATAAAGAGTATCTAAAAAACCAGTTATCTGAAAAATAAAGGAAAAAAGCATATTTAATACGTTTCCTCGTAGTATATGATTTTGTATACTATCTGTCATCGTGTCAAGGAGATAAACAGTAACCGTTTAGATTTGACAAAAGTCTGTTATCCTGAATTTGAAGATTGTTTGGAAAAAAACATTGACAAAAGTGACATTTTGTTTCATAATTACTACCAAATGAGTAGCAATTCTGAAATAAAAAATAAAGATATTATTGAACGCAAGCCATATTTTACCAAACAAGAACTCTCTTTTCTCTTGGAAAAGCAAGGAAGAAATTTAGATAAAAAACTATCACGGCTTTTAAAAACAAACTATTTACTGCGGTTAAAAAATGGATTATATACGACTAATTTGTATGCGATGTTGCATAAAGCTTCCTTTTCTGAATATACAGCGAACATGCTTTATTATCCTTCATATCTTTCATTAGAATATGTCTTGCAAAAAGAAGGACTTATTCCTGAGGCTGTCTATCAATATACCTCAATTTCCGCAAAAACGTCGCGCGTATACCAAAATCAATTAGGCGTTTTTACCTATAAAAAAATTAAAGACTCTTTATTTATTGGGTATATTGAAGTTATATTTCATGAATACTATCGTATCAAAATAGCGACAAAAGCAAAGGCATTATTTGATTATTTTTATTTAAAACCAATGCGGAATATCGAATCAAAGCAATTGATAGATGATCTGAGAATTCAATGGGAGATTTTTAACGAACATGACTGGAAAGAATTTGAACGATATATTCAACTGTCAGAGTCAAAAAAAATGACAAGGATTTATACATTGTTAAAAAAACGTTTGCAATGATTATCAATGCTTTGAAGCTGTCATACGATAAAAACAAAGATCAAAATACATTGTTCGTGCGAAATGTGCTTAAGGAGCATTTGCAATCGTATATTCTTAATTTTGTCTATAACTCTCCTTATGCGAATATTTTTATTTTCAAAGGAGGCACTTGCTTGAGATTTTGTTTTGATTTGCCACGTCTGTCGGAGGATCTTGATTTTGATATCCCACATTTTGAAGATTTTCATATTGAGCGTTTCGTTGAGGATTTGAAAACGTATTTTAAGAGTAAACTACAGTATGAAGATCTAACGGTGAAGTTATCCGGATCAAATAAAATACTATATCTTCAATTTCCCGTACTCAAACGTATAGGTTTTCCAGTGAGTGATCAAAAACCAAGTGAAGATGTATTATTTGTGCGCATTGATCTCTCGGCAATAAGAGGAAAATATTTTTATAAAGAAATATCGCTTATCTCAACGTATGATTTTTCTTTTATTATACGAAGGTATTCTCTACCCGACTTGTTCGTCGGGAAGATTGCCGCTCTTTTAACAAGAGAGACGATGACGGGTGAAGAAACGGAACCCCGATTTAAGGGGCGCGATTATTTTGATTTTTTTTGGTATTTAAGTTCCGACATTTGTTATTGTTCCATTGGTATTAAGACTTTATTTTCCGATCTGATCATGAGTGTTTTTTTCCATTTTGCTTTGTGGAGCTAAATTTATTGCGCTTCCAA
>CAYJVA010000088.1:0-4025 GCA_964373465.1 uncultured Gammaproteobacteria bacterium | reverse complement strand
AGAGAACAAAGGATTAAAGAGTTTCATGAAGAAAATGATACGACTGTCATAGGACTCGGAGAAGGAGCATGGCTGAGAATAGGTGCTCATACTATTACTTTAAAAGGTAAAAACGGTGCTAAACTATTTCAAAAAGACAGATTGCCTACTGAATATGATTCAGGCGCACATCTCAATTTCCTTATATGAATAAAGAACAAGAAAATAGAGTAGATCAGCATAATAATTTCAAATTGAAAGGATTTAATAACGGAGAACCGAAAGAGAGCCGAAACCATTCAAGAAAAGGCATTAAAATCTTTTCAGGAGAGAGATTACCATCAAAAAATGTGTTGTTAGGCTGTGTTTCTCGTGTGAGCGTTGAACAACTTCGTGAAGAAAGGAAAGTTTGGAGGCCAGAAGAAACAATGCAGTCTGCATCCGTTTTTTTTAAAGAAGGAAAAATAAATATAGTGGGTGCTCCACAAAGTGGTAAGGGAACAATACTTTTTGGACTTTCGAGTATATGTGATATATATACATGGGGATACATATTTGTTGATGGTCATTTTCAAGAGACGCCGTTTGATACTATTATTGAAGCAATACATAAAGCGCAAACAAAAAATATTCCTATATTTTACGATGCTTTTGACTACAATTTTGCAGGAGTCAGTAGAAATGGCGGAGGAGTGAGAGATATTTCTATCAAAAAACAAAAAGAAAAAACACAAAAAATAATGAGAGAGTTAGATAAGGTCTCAGTTCCTGTTGCAATCACGAGTCATGATGCGCAATGGTCAGATGAATTTTTAAATATGGATCTCGTAAATGAATTCACAAACGAATTAAGCACATACCCTGTGTATGAAATTCCTTTAAATCTTCAGTCCAGCGCATCCATTATGCGTTTTCTCATTGATAGCAATATACAGTTTGATAATAAAATTAATCCATCCGAAGCAAATTTTTTTGTTAATATGAGAGAGCACGCAGTTTTTTATAATACATTAATAAGTATTTATGGAGATAAAAAAAAGGCTGATTTGGTTTTAGAAGCAAGAAGAAATTATCCAGTTTTAAAAGAACTTATCAGAGAAAGACGAGGTGAATTCATTGAACTCTTGAAAAATATGGTAGCTTTTTTTAATAAGTTACCACCGCATATTTTATTTACAAACGATGAAGACATAAAAAATAGCGTTGCTCGTTGTTCTCAAATGATTTTTGAAGCGGAATACAAGCGTATTTTTATGTCAAGCTTAAGAAGATATAAAAAGTTTTTTAATTAGCACGTTCAAAATTTTATGCATCTGAAATACGACAACATTACCATTTCAGGAGGAGTCGCAGTCGGTACCACCACATTGATGGATAATCTGCGCCCACATCTTGAGCCAGAAGGATGGATGCTTACCTCAACTGGCAATATGGTCAGGGAATATATGAAAGAGAATATCATGCCATCTGCTGATCTTGTCTCAGATGAGTATGATCGTGCTATTGAAAAAAAAGCTCGCGACATCCTCAAGAATAAAAAAAAGTGGGTGATTGAAGCGTGGCTTGCAGGGTTTGTGGCGCGAGATCTGGAAAAAACATTTCGCATATTACTTACCTGTTCTCATGATTCGCTTCGGGTAGATCGCGTGGTTAATCGGGATAAGATAACCATGACTGATGCAAAACGATTTATAAAAGAACGTGAGGAAGGTAATTTTCGTAAATGGAGGAAGTTGTATGGGAATTATGATTTTTTTGACCCACAATACTATACAATTGTTATTGATACATATTCGTCAGGTCAACTTGAGACAATGGGAAAAGTACTTGATGCAATAGGTTATCATAGTTGATATGAGATATTCACATCTTTTTGGTAAAACAACTAACGACATCACTAAAAAATATGATTCAATCAGTCATGAACTTTTGCTGAAATCTGGATATATTGATCAGGTGGCATCAGGTATTTTCTCATTACTGCCACTGGGAAAACGCGTATTGGCTCGTATTGAATCAATCATACGAGATGAGATGAATGCAGTCGGAGGGCAGGAGATCATGATGCCGTCTCTTCACCCAAAAGCATTGTGGGAAACTACTCAAAGATGGAATACTATTGATGTACTTTTTAAGACAAAAAGTTCATACGGGAAAGAATATGGATTAGGTCCAACACATGAAGAGATTGTGACTCCTGTGGCGAAAAAATATGTGAAAAGTTATCGTGACTTACCATTATACTTATATCAAATCGCTCCTAAGTTTCGTGATGAGGCGCGCGCCAAATCGGGTATTTTGCGCGGTCGTGAGTTTGGTATGAAAGATCTGTATTCTTTTCATGAAAATAAGAAAGATCTTATTTCTTTTTACTCAAAAATTACTCAGTCCTATTTGAGTATTTTCAGACGGTGCGGTTTGACTGAAGTGAAGATCACCGAAGCATCAGGCGGATCATTTACCAAAAAATATTCTCATGAGTTTAATGTGATTACTCCTGCTGGCGAAGTAGATCTTATCTATTGTACTTCATGTGAATATGCTCAAAATACTGAGATTGTCACTCTAAAAAAAGGAGAAATGTGTCCTACCTGTGGAAAGTACACACTTCTTGTTGATAAAGCAATTGAGGTTGGAAATATTTTTGATCTGGGGACGCGATTTAGCTCAGCGTTTGACCTTTCGTTTACCGCGCAAGATGGTTCAAAACAATTTCCTATTATGGGATGTTATGGGATTGGTACTACTCGTCTTTTGGGTGCAGTAGTTGAAGTGCATCATGATGAAAAAGGCATTATATGGCCCGAGGAAATAGCTCCTTATGATTGTCAGTTGATCAATTTGTCTTTTGATCAAGAAAAACACGCTGATGCAGTATACCGAACTTTAGCGGGAAAGGGTTTGCAGGTATTATATGATGATCGTGTTGAGGTGTCGTCTGGACAAAAATTGATGGGTGCCGACCTTATTGGCATTCCTACTCGTCTTGTTATCTCGGATAAAACTGGTCATGATATTGAATGGAAAAATCGCACCGAGAAAAAAATATATATGATGACTATGGCCGAAGTGATTGAAAAATTATCATTGAAAAAATAATCAGGTATGAAAACAATTGTTACTCACATGTCTCCCGATGCTGATGCGATAACGAGCGTTTGGCTTATCAGAAGGTTTAAGCAAGGTTGGAGTCATGCTCGCATCGCTTTTGTTCCTGCAGGCGCCACTTTTGAAAATCAATCAGTTGATTCTCACTCTTCAATCATTCATGTAGATACTGGTTTAGGCAGGTTTGATCATCATCAATCAAATGAGAATACCTGTGCCTCGCAGAAAATACTTCATGCGCTTAAAAAAGAAAAACATATCACAAAAAATAATGAATCCTTAGAGCGAATGATAACATTTATTACCGATATTGATCATTTCAGAGATGTGTTTTTCCCGGATCCCACATCAGATAGATATACGTTTTTATTTGATTCTATTCTTGATGGGATGCGTATTCGCCTGCAAGATGATCATCAATTAGTTCGTATAGGAGAGATCATGTGCGATGGTATTTTTCAATCATTTATCAATAAAGTCAAGGCTGAAAAAGAAATAGAAAATGGGTTAATTATAGATACTCTCTGGGGAAAGACACTCGTACTTGAATCTGAGAATGAAGAATCAAGCCGTCTTGCTCAGAAAAAAGGTTTTGCGCTTACCATCAGAAAAAGTCCTAAAAAAGGACATTTACGCATCAAACTGTCCCCTCGTCTTGATGAAAAGGGTCAAGATTTAAGTAGACTTTTTGAGATATTGAAAAAAAAAGACCCGAAAGCCACATGGTTTTTCCACGCGTCAGGAAATATGATTTTGAACGGCTCCACCAAAAATCCTGACGTTATCCCGACTCGTCTTACTTTGGCTGAAATAGTTCAATTAGTAAAAGCACTGCATTAAATGGGGTTGTTTTTTCTTCAATTAAAATCTATACCGCTTTTAGCGGTATAACCCTCCATCCCGCGTACGGGATCCTCCGCGAACCCCGCATACGGGGC
>CAYJVA010000087.1:0-4154 GCA_964373465.1 uncultured Gammaproteobacteria bacterium | reverse complement strand
ACGAGATCCTGATACAAGTGACTGGAGTTCAGACTGTGCTCTTCCGATCTAAATAATGCTTACATTTTAACTTAAATATATGGTATACTTATCAATTCTATGAAAGCAAATGTCGCCATCGTGGAAGGGCATGTGACTGAAAATTTGCCCAATACCTTATTTCGTGTGAAATTAGATTCTCAATACAATGATAAAAATATTTTATGTTATTTATCAGGAAAAATGAGAAAAAACTATATTAAAATTTTGCCAGGAGATAGAGTAAGGATTGAAATAACTCCTTATGATTTGGAAAAGGGGAGGATTGTATATCGCATATGAAGGTGCAATCATCAGTAAAAAAAATATGTAGAGCTTGTAAGGTAGTGAAAAGAAAGGGTGCATTACATATCACGTGTAAAAACCCAAAACATAAACAACGTCAAGGGTAATAAAAGTCAAAAGTCAAAAGTTAAAAGTTAAAAAATTAGAAAAATATGATGAGGTTAGTAGGAGTGAATTTACCAGATAATAAAAGAGTGGCTTATGCATTAACTCTTATATATGGAGTAGGCTTTGCAAATGGTGGAGTTATATTACGAGAAAGTAATATTGATGAAAATAGAAAAGTTAAAGATCTCACAGAGGAAGAATTAAAGAAAATTCAAACAATTCTTGAAAAAAAATATAAAGTTGAGGGAGATTTGAAAGAAGAGGTACGAGAAAATATTAAGCGGTTAAAATCAATTGGTAGTTATCGAGGATTGCGACATACTCATAATTTACCTCTTCGTGGTCAACGCACCAAGTCAAATGCGCGAACAAAACGAGGAAAGAGGAAAACAGTAGGAGCATTGAAAAAAGAAGATGCAGTAAAAGTAATGAATACCGCAAGTGCAAAAAAGCAATAAATAATTATGGTGCAAAAAAATCAAACAAAAATAATTGTTGAGAAAGGAAAAATTTACATTAGCGCAACTTTTAATAATACTATTATTACGATAACTGATCAAAAAGGAACGCCTTTTGTGATTGGGAGTTGTGGTATGCACGGATTTGCGGGTACACGAAAATCAACGCCATACGCCGCGACGATCACAGTGCAGGAAGCATTGAAGAAAGCTATGGATATTCATGGATTACGTGATGCAGTAGTTTTTGTCAAAGGAATCGGACCAGGTCGTGAAGCATCCTTACGTGGTATTAAGGCTTCTGGCGTTGAGGTTGAAAAAATAGTAGATATTACGCCAATACCGCACAATGGGGTACGGCCACCTAAAATTAGAAGAGGATGAGGAAGTTAAAAGTTAAAAGTCTAAAGTTTAAAATACTTTTAATTTTTGATTTTTGACTTTTAATTTATATATGCGTTATACAGGACCAAAAAATCGATTAGCACGGAGGGAGGGTGTTGATCTTGGACTTAAGACACCAGGATCTAAATCTCATAGCAATTTGCTCAAACGACTTGCTATAGTACCGGGTCAACATGGTGTTTCAAGAAGAAGGACGAAAATGACAGATTATGCAGTGCAGTTGAGAGAGAAGCAAAAATTAAAAAGAATATATGGTGTATCTGAAAAGCAAATGAAAAATTATTTTAAAAAAGCAAGCAAAAAAGTCGGTAATACCGCAGAATATATTATTCAATATCTTGAAAAGCGATTAGATAATATTGTGTACCGATTAAATTTTGCCCCAACCAGAGCGGCGGCGCGTCAACTCGTTGGGCATGGACATATCGCAGTAAATAAGAAAAAGATTAACATTTCTTCATATGAGGTGAAAATAGGCGAGTTGATTGGATTCTGGAGAGAAAAAACATTGAGTATGCCTATAGTTGCGTCAATGATGGAGAAAAAAGAATTATTAGTTCCTTCTTTTCTCAATAAAAATGAAAAGGAAGGATCCTTAATTTCAGATCCACAAAAGGCGCACATGCCAGATATAGTTGATACGCAACTTGTCGTTGAATTTTATTCACGTTAATAATTTTTATATAAAAGATAAATATGTTCAAACCAAATTTTATAACAGAGGTAATAGATGAGAATCCAGGGATTGCTACATTTATAATTAGTCCTCTCCCTGCTGGTTTTGGTCATACGATAGGAAATACATTACGTAGAGTTCTTTTATCCTCAATATCTGGATCTGCAGTTACTTATGTAAAGATCAATGATGCGGTTCATGCCTTTAGCACTATCAAAGGGATAAAAGAGTCAGTACTTGATATCATATTGAATCTTAAATTACTTCGTTTTAGAGTGGTGGGAGATGGTCCTTTTGAAATATCACTATCTGAAAAAGGGATTGGAAAAATTACTGGGGCTCATTTCAAAGGCGGGGATGTGGAGATAGTGAATAAGGATCATTATATTGCAGAGATCACTATCCCTAAAGGCAAACTTGATATTCAACTTGTGGTTGAAAAAGGATCTGGTTATTCTCCATCTGAAGAGAAAGAGAAAAAGGAGTTCGGTATGATTGCAGTTGATTCAATCTTTTCTCCAGTTGTGAAAGTGAATTATTCAGTTGAGGGAGCTCGAGTGGGAAGAAAGACCAACTTTGATAAGTTGATAGTACAGGTTGTTACTGATCAATCAGTATCTCCAAGAAAAGTCTTAACACAAAGCGCCCAATTGGTGTCTCGCTATTTTAGTTATATTTTATCAGGTGAAGATGTCAAGAAGATGGATGGTGTTGAAGATATGTCTGAAGGAAATTTGCTACATAAAATTGATAAGAAAGTGTATCAAACGATTATTGACGAATTGGATTTACCCACTCGAGTGATTAATGCGCTTTTGCGTGAAAAAATAGAGACCGTAGAAGATTTGTTAAAGAAAGGAAAGAGTGAATTGGTAGGATTGAAAGGATTAGGTGAGAAATCACTTGATCTTATTCACAAAGAATTGAAGAAGTTGGGAATAGATTTTTAAAAAAACATGAAACATGCGGTAAAAAAGATAAAATTAGGCAAAGGGCGAGATGCAACCCGTTCAACTATTCGTAAACTAGCCTTGAATTTTATTCAATATGAGAAGATAGAGACGACAGTTGCACGAGCTAAGGTCTTGCGAAGTTACATTGATCGCGTTTTACATACTGCCAAAAAGGAAAAAGCGATCGCATACAGATTATTGATGAAAAAACTAAATAATAAAATAGGTGTAATGAAATTAATAGATACGATCGTTCCTCGTATGCATAGTCGGAATTTTGGTTTTGTCACCCTTGTCAAAATTGGTCAGCGACTTGGAGATGGCGCTGAGATGGTCAAAGTACAGTGGGTAAAAGAGACCGAAGTGAAAAATGAAAAGTTAAAAGTTAAAAATAATGAAAAAAGCGAAGATGGTACATCTGACAAAGTCAACAAAGGCAGTTAAAGCAAAGGAGATTGAGCGTCATTGGCATGTGGTTGATGTCAAGAAAAAAATATTGGGAAGAATGACGTCTGAGATCACACAGTATCTGCAAGGTAAGCATAAGTCTAATTATGTCTCTCATTTAGATAGTGGAGATTATGTAATTGTGATAAACGCGGATGAGGTACGTGTCACTGGGACAAAGCACAGCACTAAGATATATGCACGATATTCAGGATATCCGGGTGGACTGAAAAAAATAAGTTTTGGAAAAATGAAGCAGGAAAAACCAGAAGAAATCATACGACATGCAGTCTCTGGAATGCTACCCAAAAACAAATTGAGGGACCGTAGAATGACGAGATTATTTGTATTTAGGGGAAGCGAACATCCGTATGAAGGTAAATTAAAAATTAAAAATTAAAAGTCAAAAGTTAAAAGCTCACAATTACTCATGGTTAAAAAAAACACTATAAAATATTACGAAGCGATTGGACGAAGAAAGTCATCTATTGCGCGAGTACGACTTTATATAGCGGGATCGCAAAAGGAAGTGATGGTGAGGACTATGAAGATTAAACAAGGCGATATGTACGTAAACGAAAAACCAATAAGCGAGTATTTCCTGGGTGAAGTTTCAAAAAATCTCTACATGTACCCTCTTCGGTTAGTTGATGCGGAAGGACGATTTGCGATATCTATACACGTTTCAGGAGGAGGACAGAGAGGACAGCTTTCTGCGGTGATACTTGGTCTTTCCCGTTGTCTTGAGAAAGCAAATGGAGAATATCGCCCTCTTTTGAAAAA
>CAYJVA010000086.1:0-4232 GCA_964373465.1 uncultured Gammaproteobacteria bacterium | reverse complement strand
TAATGAGTGGGGCTATTCTTCACGACTTGTTGATCTTGTGATAAAGATTGCTGAAAATATGTAGGGGCAAAAAATTTGACAAATGCCTATTTTGTCCCTATACTTACAAAAGTAAAGAGGTAAAAGCGGTTTTTCAATATGAAAAGCGTGTGGCCCCGCCTGCCTATTTTGGCGGACGAGGTAACGAGGAGAAGGAGTCGATATAACATCGGCTAATCGGACACCCCGCCACGGCGGGGTAGTATCTGCGGAAACCTTCAGGCCATGATAGTTGGCCTTAAATGATTTTTTCAAACCTCTCAAGTAATTGAGAGAACAAAGAAAAATCAACACCATCAACTGCTTTTTTTTCCTCCTCTTTTAATTTTTAATTTATTTATTTTTGTGTTTGTTATTTTTAACTTTTAATTTTTCATTTTTAATTTAATATGTGCGGTATATTTGGATATAAGGGCACACAAAACGCAGGACCCATTTTATATGAAGGACTGAATAGGCTCCTCTATCGTGGATATGATTCATGGGGCATTGCAGTAGTTAAAGATTACACCATATCTGTTGAAAAACAAATAGGTAAAATCAGTGATTTCAAGAAAATAAAATCCATTCCTCTCGCACACTGTGGCATCGCGCACACGCGATGGGCCACTCACGGCGGAGTAACAGTCGCAAACGCGCATCCACACTATGCTACCGATCATTCTTTTGCACTGGCGCAAAACGGCATTGTTGAGAATTTTGAGGAATTAAAAAAAGAACTGATTAAAAAAAAATATACCTTTATCAGTGAGACTGATACAGAAGTAATCGTAAGACTCATTGAAGAAGAAAGAAAAAAAACTCACAATCTTGTAGACGCTGTTCGTTTTGCATTTCAAAAATTGAGCGGGCGAAATACCATCATTCTCTTGACTACGGAAGGAATGATGATCAGTTGCCGCAATGGTTCTCCACTGGTGGTTGGATTAAATACCGACACCAACGAATTATTTATAGCATCAGACGTATTATCATGTGCTCCACATGCAAAAAAAATGATCGTGATTGACAACGGACAGATGATTGTTGTTGATCAAAAACTGACCCTCTATTCTATAAAAACCGGTCAAAAAATTACTCCGGTTATTTCCCCTATCACGCTTGAAAACAATGTCGTTGACAAAGGATCTTTTGCCCATTTTATGATAAAAGAAATTCACGAAGCGCCTTTTACTATTGAAAGTATTATCAACAATAGTAATAAATATACACATCTTGCCACAGCAATAAAAAAAGCGCGATCTGTCTATGCTATTGGATCAGGCACCGCTGGAGCCGCGGCAGCGCAAATAGCATTTTATCTTCGAGAATATGCAGACATAAATGCAATAAGTCTTATTGGAGGAGACGCACAAGAATATGTTCATTTATTCACTCCAAACGATCTCATTATTGCCCCATCGCAAAGCGGCGAGACAGCAGATGTGTTGGAGATACTGGAACAGGCAAAAGAAAAAAAAGTATCTATCGCCTCATTTGTCAATATGCCGGGGAGTATGATGACACAGATGTCCGACTTCAAATATATGGCGAATGCGGGACCTGAAATATGTGTGATGTCAACTAAGATTTTCGTCTCACAGATTGCATGGGGCTATCTTATGGCCAAAATCACCGCAGGACAATTATCCCAAGGTCTGGTATCTTTACGATCTACACAGAAAAATATCACCCACTATCTTCAGGATAAAAAAAGTCATACAACTATGAGAAATATCGCCAAAACTCTCTGCCTCTCACATGATATATTCATTCTTGCAAAGGGACAAAATTTCCAGATCGCAAAAGAAGGCATGGTCAAAATCATTGAAGGATCATACAAACATGCTCACGCAATCCCGGCTGGAGATCTCAAACATTATGCAATCACGCTGATTGAAAAAAATGTTCCTGTCATTGTCGTCGCATCAAACGATGGAGCAAAAAGAGATGTTCTCAATGCTGTACATGAAGTGAAAGCACGAGGCGCAACAGTTGTCAGTATTGCCCCTTTTGACGACCCTGCATTTGACAGTAAGATACTCACTCCCGACACGGGAGAAACTTCAGCTATTACGAATGTTGTCCCTCTTCAGCTTCTTGCCTATTATATGGCTGTACAGTTGGGAAATAACGTAGACAAACCCCGCAATATCGCCAAAAGCGTCACAGTAAAGTAGGGATCAATATTATTCAACCCCGATTAAATCGGGATCAAGAGAAATCGTATAAATTTTATTTTTTACTAACACAAAAATTCCCGAAGGAGTATCTGACGAATCTGAATTTTTCTCACGAACTATGAAAGAAGTTGTTTGTTTTAAGATGCTTGATTCAATTTGCTTTTCAAATGATCCCTGCTTTGAAAAAAGGAATATTTTCCCCTGTTCTTTATCCAACAAATATACTTTTTTTACTGTACTATCAGTAAACAATTGATTAAAGGTGGGTATCACGTCCCCTGGAATTTTTATGGAAAATCCATCCATGAGTCCAGAGGTATATTTATATACTGTATTATCTCCCCCAATATATACTGATGAATCAATCGCGATAGAATTCGCATTTTGAAAACGCACAGTCTGTTCTTTTTTAAGATATGTTTGTTTAGAAGAATATCCGTTCTCTGTGACAAGATATTTATAAACATCATTTTTATCGCGGTCCAAAAGATAGATATTGCCGTTATACACCGAAAAACTCACAATACGACCCCATTCATCATCTTTGTCAATTGACCGCGTCAGTTTTTTTTCTTTATCAATAGTATACAGACCATTATTATGTGTGAAAATAAAGAGCGTGCTCTTATAAAAAGATATAAGAGACGCTTCTCTTATCTCATTTTTTTTTATCGTGTCGGTTGATTTTTTAGATAATGAAAGTATATAGACCGCGCCTCTGTTTTTATCCAACACGGCAAGAATATCCTGATCAACAGATAATGCGTCGCCTTGAGCATTTTTTTCAATCAAGTTCAGATCATAAAATTCATTATATTGTTTTTCTTCTTTTTTCATAATATTGCCTTCAGCATCTGAAATCTGCGTGGATAACTTTTGAATATTCGGAATTTTTCGTGTCCCAACTATACCCTTAAATGTTTCTAAATCTTTTTTTGCTTTATTGATCAAAAAGAGAGCTTCGGTGTTATTTTGAGCTCCTATTTCTTGCGCGCGTTGAAGGGAATGTGTGATTTTGAGCATATATTCTGATATCTCTTTTTTAAATGTCTGATCCATGCGACGTTTCACTCCAAAACCAACACTCCAGATAAGTATCACGACAAGCACTGCAACTGCGATAAACGTGTATTTTTTATTTTTTTGTTCAAAAGAGTAGGATTTTTTTTCCTTGTGTTCAATTGTGTCATTTGAGACGTGTGTTTTTTCATTCTTTTCATCCGACAGCTGTATGAGCAAGACACTTTCGGTGTCATCAAACTGTGACAGATTATCTTCTTCTTCATGAGAGGATAATTTTTTTTGAATTTCTTCAGCAGACAACACGTGGTTGAAAGAACACACAAACACATCTTTATCCTGCGCCCTCCCTCCTGCGCAATTGAACCCTGATATAATAAGCGCACACTCCTTTCCTCGCAGTAAAAATATGTAGCCATTTCCTACAGTGATCAAATACGCATGATCTCCTCGTACCATCACAAATACGCCATCAATCTTGTTTCCTGAAAAAGACGTTGCTATACTATCATCAATGCCATTTTGAAAATCAGAAAGCGTATATATTGATTTTTTAAGTAATTCATCATGTAATTTTTTCAAAAAAAAAGCAGGAACATTTTCTACTCCTTTATTATCTTGCGATAAGGAATATGATCTTTGCACTAAGAAAAAAAAACCGTTTTCAACCAAATAATCGCTTATTACCCCGCTTTGAGTGCTTTTTTTAAACTTATGCTCTCCTTTCAGCATATTCTTTTATTGTATGCTGATTTTATAAAATAAACAAGCTGTAAAAAAGAAAAAATATCGCCATTAAAAACTGTATATATGCAAATAACCGCAATGTCCAATAATCAGTAATCTGAACGCTTAGTTTCATCAACTTTAACAGAAGAATAAACACTATTGAAAAAACAAAATAGAAAACAGAAATAAAAAAGGCTAAAACATTATTAACTTTTGATGATAAATATCAAAAGGAATATGAAGAATTTAAAACACAAAAAGATGCAGCGTTTGTGAAAGTTC
>CAYJVA010000085.1:0-4345 GCA_964373465.1 uncultured Gammaproteobacteria bacterium | reverse complement strand
TACGCCACGGCAATACGCTCCCCGCCGCCGGAGAGCGTCATTGAGTGTATGATGATGGCTATTTTTACGCGCTCGGTGTTCATACCATACAAAACAAGCCAATAAAGCCAAATATTACCACAAATGGCTCACATCGTGGCTATATGAACCGTTGAGAAGTAAAAACGATATCTAACCCCCTTACCAGAATCTTCTACCGTTTTTATGCTGTTCCGAAAAAAGTTTTACACTCCGTGCTGCCCATAAAATGGCTGAATCCTTTAGCACACTCAGCTGCGCGTGAAGTTTTAATCCATCTGTCAAACTCTCCAAAAACATTATCAACCCCTTCTTTGCTTCCAGATACAACTGTTAGTCCAATTTTCACTTGTAGTTTTTTCTGCAGTATGGAAAGAAGAGATTTGTCTCTACCCCTCCATCCAATAATCAAGACCTTATCAACTTTAGACAATTCACTATCTAGGATTTCAACATGAGCATCTGGACATAGGAATCTTTCTTTGTCATTTAAAGGCAGAGCAAGAGCTGGATAATACAACACATCAGTGGGATTTGTTTTGCTGCGAACAATATGACTTACGTGTGTTTCTTTATTTTCTCGGCTTCGAAGCAGTTCCTCAAAGACATCAGGATGCGCAACAAAAAAACTCCTGTCATCAATTCCTTGAACTTCCCCACCAACAAAAATGCTTTCTCTTCTCTGAAGATAATTCCAGTCGCAACCCCCATGAACTTTAAACACTTTTATTGGCCCGCTAATGTATGAATCTAAACGCTCCGTAATTTCTCCACCAAAAGCATCTTCTAGTAGGTTATCGTAGTTAAAAGATACAATGATAGCCTGTCGGTACTTGTCTCTGATAGATTGCAAAAGTGCTCTAAAATTACTTCCAGGATTCCCATGACATATTCTGCTTATTTCTGCAAACAACGATTGCAAATAGAAAGACAGGTCAACAAGTTGATTGCGCCGAGTATCATTAACCTCTGTTCTCGCCTTTATAGAAGATAAGACACTTTCAAAATCAGACCCGTGTTTTAACTCCGTCAAAATTGTTGTTGCAATATCTTTTGCTTGTGGGTGTTTATCCAAAATACTGAAAAATCTACGATTGAATATTTCATTCGTTACCGGAGGGCGCCAGTCAATCTCCTGAGAAGTCATTGAGTCCGGCTGAGCATAGTCATACGAAGCCCCTGCACCCAAAATTATAAGAGGATAAGACATAAAAAAACAAACCAGAACTCCGGTTTTTGTGGTCACGGCGTAAAGGAGTAATCGCCAAGTCAAGGCACAACTTTCTCAAGTTCTTAACTTGAGAACATACTATCAGAAACACCACAAAAAATCAACCTTCACTATTTACAGAACATAGCCCAGCAAATTCTTTGGCGGTAAAGACGCAAGGAACACTTAAAACTCTATATAGTGAATTAACTCTTTATCTATTTTTTCTAGATCAATGAGCATTTTTGGTCGGCGAGGCAGCCCATTAGAGTTTCGAAAATCTTCCTGAAAGGACCCTGTTTTTATAAGAGTTGCATCTGTAATGCAAATAAAGGAAATCTGTTGTAGCTCAAGGGAGACTTTTCTTAATCTAGACCATGCTCCCCGTTGTTTTCTGTCCTTTACATATTTTGATTCTTCTCCTTTAATCTTCTCGTGCCACTTTTGGAACTTTCTTGCCTCATCATTGTATTTCACCTTTCCTAGAGCCAGCACGACTCCAACTTCGTTGTGTTCTTCAATTGCTCGCGCGACTGCCTCGCTATCGTTGACGATTATTTGATGGGTGCTTGTATTCATCGCATGGGCTTTAAAGTCCCACGGTCTTCCTAAAAATCCATCGAATGAAACATTACCATATCGTGGACCGGGTATCTGCATGATATCTTTTAAATTGTTTTCGCACAGAAACTGAAAATAGAACCCAATCCACTCCATTTGTCTCCAATGAGGAAAACCGGCATCACGCATTTCTAGAACAGATCCACGCCCATCCCATATTTTTGGTATGCGTTTAAGTTTATCTGCTACTCTTTTAGCATCTTCTAGAAATTTCATACATTTTTCTTGGGTGATAACGCTAAATTTATTGTGGAAATATCCTTTATTCTGTATAACCCGCTCTCTAATCTCTTAAGGGCGAAGTCGTAATAACCCTTTTCAATTTCATATCCGATATATTGCCTTCCGAGCATTTTACTAATAACCGCAACTTGACCGGATCCTAAAAAAGGATCTAATACGATATCATCTTTTTCACTAGAATATAGAAGGATTTTCTTGATCAGCTCCGCAGGTAACTTTGTGGGTGTTTTTTGATCACCAGTCCAGTATTCCCTGTGGATATACCACACATCTTCCTTATCTTTATAGTGTAGACTTCCGTTATTAGTGTCTCTATCATTCTTACTGAATCGAGAAAATGGAAAAAACTTCCTGAGATTGTCGTCTTTACAAACATAGAGACAGTGATAATGGGATGTTACAAACTTTCTCTTGGTTACTACCCCAAACTGATACTTCCAAATAATATGATTTATTACCCTAAACCCCATCTCATCGATTGTATTCAAAATATCCTTAAGATTGTTCCATCCAGAAAATACATACATACTTCCTGAATTCTTAAGAACACGGTGTGCTTCACGCATCCACTTTAGGGTAAATTCTGGATATTGTTCTTTTGTTATTTCGTGGTATCCATCAATTACCCTCGAGCCAGTGCGATTATAATTACTTCTCTGCGACTTAAAGTTAATGGCGAAAGGTGGATCAGTAACAATAATATCAACACTGCCATCAGGAATATTTTTCATTCCCTCAATGCAATCTTGGTTATAGATTTTATTGAACTCTATTTGTTTTCTTTTATGATTGTTCATATTCTTGCAATAAACCCTTTTTGTAAAAACTAAAAAATCTATCCTTAGTAACAATTATATGATCTTTTACGGATATATCCAACAGAAGACCTGCCCGGACTAATTTATCTGTCATTTGATGATCTTCATCAGACGGCTCAGGATCTCCGGATGGATGATTATGAGCGATAATAACCTCATCCGCAGAAGCCTGAATCGCTTCTTTAAAGACTTCTCGCGGGTGGACAATGCTGGCATTAAGCGATCCTACTGATATGTTGCTGATTTTTATCAAATTATTACGCGCGCCCAAAGACAACATAACAAAATATTCCTTTTTTTCACGACCGATAGACTTTTGTAAATACTTGGCTACCGCCTGTGATGAATCTAATTTAATCTCTTCTGGTATTTGTTCTCTTGCATAACATTCAGAAATTTCTTGAAATATTTTTAAACCGAATGCATTTGAAGGTCCAATACCTTTAATTTGCTGTAATTCTCCGATCGATGCGTCTAAAACATTTCGCAAACTCCCAAATTCAGTAATCATTTCCTTGGCCATTGGTTTACAATCTTTTCTTGGAGTACCTAAAGTTAGAAGTAATTCAACTATTTCGTAGTCATGAAAGCCAATGAGTCCTGATTTTAAAAATCTCTCGCGCAATCTTTTCCTATGGCCAGATCCTGTGCGTTCTTTTTTCGGTAAATCCTTAATTTTCATCTTTTAAATCCTACCATTTTCAGCTGCACAAAAACAGACACCCGATGTTTGAAGCCCATCAACATCGGGTGTCGGAGGGAGATGGGGTCACAGAAGCGACAACAGCGCATCCGCAACCCGCGTGCTCGCTTTGCCGTCCAGTTTATAACACAGCGCCTCGCACATCCGCACGCGTTTGTCGGCGTCGCGCGAAGGGTCGGTGAGATAATCGCCCAGTATCTTTTTGAGTTCGGGAAAGTTGAACGCCTCTTTGAGCGCGCCGAAGCGAATGACATCCTGAAAATGCTCAAAGCCGCGAAAACGCGTTATGGAGCGGTGAAACGGGCGGCGCGCATTGCCGTCAAACGGCGCGGCGACTATCGGCCGCCCAAGAATCGCCGCTTCCAAAAGTGCTGTGGAATACACAGCCATCACCGCATTGGCGTGGCGGAGAATATTCACAAAGAGCGTGAGCTCGTCCAGATAGTTCGGTAATTTCGTATCATAGAAAAAAACTCGCGGGTGTTTTTTGAAGCGCAGAAACTTTTCCTCGTCAAACGCTTTGTCTTTTCCGCGCGAGCCCAAGTATGGCCGCACTACCAAATAAGTATTGTCGCCGTAAACGCCTGTGTCTATCCACTTCAAGATTTCCGCTATAATATCCGGCTCGTCGGGGCAATACGCGCTCCCAGACACATACATAATATAGCGCGCATCTCTCGGAAATCCCATATGCGCGAGGATTTTCTCGCGCGGCGCGGCAAAATGTGAATT
>CAYJVA010000084.1:0-4374 GCA_964373465.1 uncultured Gammaproteobacteria bacterium | reverse complement strand
AGTGATAGCTGATCCAATCGTCGCATTTCAAATTTTTTACCGTATCATATATCTGTATATTTCTTGTACGTATGTCGCCAAAAACCAAATGATCATTTTTCATCTGAAGAGGTCGTGTCGCAACAATCACGGATTTTTTAAGTTTTTTTGTGATTTTCCCCCAATTGATGAGACACGCCTCCATAGAAGAGAGGGTATGTGCGATATCATGGTGTCCTGTGCGACGCCAAATATTCAGCACATGAAACGCATGATGAGGGAGCGCTCCATGTGGAAGTTTTGACAAAAGAGTGTCAAGATCAGGACGCGTTATTTTTTGTTTTATGCCCAAGGTATCAGTGAGAAGGCGCGCGAAACTAGATGGTGATGCGCGCTCCAAAAGTGAATTTCCAATCCAGTACGCCTCAACTACCAGAGGATCAAAAGGATCTTTCATATTATTTTCCCCAGCAATAAAACAAAGATATGGGTAGAGTGTCGCAAATTGTGAAAGTATTTCAGAGAGTCCTTTATCAGTCATTTTTTGAGAAGCATACCACTGTAAATCGTTTTGTTTTGACGGGCCACAAAGCGCATATGAATTAGGAGGATAGGCAAAACGACTACAAAGCGTAAGACCAAGATGATTCATTATTCATGAAGGTGGTGAGTTGATAATCGTTTGACATATTTTTGTATTGATGACATGGTAATGGCGATGCATGTTACGCTCATTATAATTAAGATGTTATTTACAAATTGCAGAGAAGTGAGAGTATGGGTGATAAACAGTGTAGTAAGTATATTCGTAATAGGTATTGATAATACAAGTGTTGCAGTGACAGTCGTTGCAGGGGCATGTTGTAAGGCATAATACCAGCTTGACACATATCCTGTCAAAAATACTATGCTTCCGAATATTGGTAAAAGTTGTTCGCTTGAAATTTGTGTAAATAAATGAAGTTTTCCTTGAAAAAAAGCAAAAAGTATAAGGAAAAGTACTCCAAAAAACATTCTACCCCACGCAAGAGTTATGCTTGGAATATTTTTCAAAAATATTTTTGCCATGATGGTTTCTATAGTCCATAAAAACGTTGCCATAAGAATCATCAATTCTCCTTTTCCCATATGTATGCCTGAAAATCCTCCGATAAAAAAGGTGCTATAGATAATGAGAAAATATCCGATAATTTGCAAGAAAGAGAGTCGTTCGCCCAAAAAGGGAAGTGCTATAATGGCGACCCAGATAAAAAGTGTTTTATGAATAAGTGTTGCGTTGAGGGCTGAAGTCATTTTCAATCCTTCAAAAAAAAGAAAAAATGGAATGCTACCACCGACGACACCAATAAGCAACAATTTCCACCACTGGGACTTAATATTTTTAGTAAAATAAACGCGGTTTTTTGAAAAACCAAAAGCAATAATGCTTAGAAAAAAAGCAACTCCTCCATTTTTTAAAATATTAAAAATGAGAGGATCAATACCTTTTACCAGAACAAGTTTATTATAAAAGATGGAAAATCCAGAAATGAAAGCAGTGGTAAGTGCAAAAAAAATACCTTTTTGGATTGTTTTATGCATGTTTTAGTTATATAATGATTTGATTAAATGACGGATTTTTGTTCCTTCTTGTTTTGATTATGTGTCTACTATTACATTTCCTGCAAGACGAACATAGTCTCCTTTTTGCAACGACATGTTATTATTTACGTCTATAATTTGTCCATCTTCAAGAGTTGCTTTATTTCCTTTTCTTTTTTTTATTCTATAGGGAATGGCAAAACACATACGAATATTTTTATGAAGTACAGTATATGAATACCTTGAGGAAAAGTCAAACAAGGAGTTATTTTTCAATGAGTCGTATAAACTCGGTCAAGGAGATAGTGCCTCCGATTCTTACTCGTGGCATGGTCATACTAATATTAGATGCTACATTTTCGCGAGTCGTTACTCCGCCCACATATCCCAGTTGTAAAGCTTTATTTTGAACATGACGATTAACTCTTCCTGAAGGATAGGCGATCCAGTTTACTGGATGTCCAGTCATTGATTCAAGCGTTACTTTGCTTTCTTTTAATTCTTTGGTGAGCTCTCCATCAGTCAGCTTGGTGAGATCAACATGATTCACAGAATGGCCTTCAAAAGCAACTAACCCAGAGTGTTCAATTTCTCTGATCTGGTCCCATGTCATAAAATATTTTTGATTTATGAGTCCTGTAGGAATAAATGCGACTGCATGAAACCCAAAATTCCTCAAAAGTGGATAGGCATTAAAATAAAAATCCTCATATCCATCATCAAAAGTCAATACCACTGGTTTGGTAGGGCTTTCTGCTTTTCCATATTGGATGGCATACAGTGTATCAAGGGTAATTGGAGTATATCCTTGTGAAGCTAAATAATTTAGTTCTTCAGTAAATTGTTGTGGAGACACGGATAATTTTGTGCGTGCGGTATCCTGCGTATGTGGGTTGTTGCCAATATAGTGGTACATGAGTATTGGAATATGCATACTTCCTGCATGAGTGATGGGTGTTGAAAGAAGAAATAGCAGAGAGAAAAAAATACAGGTAAGAACTAATTGTTTTTTATTTTCCAATGGTTTTATTCTCATTCTCTTTTTCTTTTTATTCAGATGGGAGGAGAGTATCTTTATTGATAATTCACTCCTCCCATATATTTAATGACTATAGAATTACTTCAATAATCAGTTGCTAAAAGAGTCGGATTAATATCCTCTATTATTTGAAAAATTATTATTTCTTCTAAATCCTCCCCTATCTTCTCTTGGTTTTGCAACATTGACTACTAATTTTCTTCCATCTACTTCTTTTTCGTTCATTTCTGCGATTGCTTTTGAAGCGCCTTCTTTATCTTTGAAAGTCACAAATCCAAATCCTTTTGATCTTCCTGTTGCGCGATCAGATATGATAATACATTCTGCTATTTCTCCATATTGAGAAAATAATTCTTGCAATGAATGACTGCTCATTGACCACGGAAGATTTCCTACAAATAGTTTATTTTGATCCATACTTACTTCACCTCCTCTCACTTATGGTTCCTCATCAAACGATACTCATCTGAAACTTCATACATTGTTACATGAAGCCACAATGAGGTTTTTTTGAAGAATACCTCTATTATATCACATATGCCTTCCAAATACTACTCATTATATAGTATAATAGATAAACACGCTGTATAAAGGCGTTTTTTTTATGTCAATACGAAATATTGCAATCATTGCGCACGTTGATCATGGTAAAACCACACTCGTTGACGCAATCTTGAAGCAAACACATACATTTAGGGACAATCAGAAAGAGATGGGAGAGACGCTTATCATGGATTCCAATTCTTTGGAGCGAGAAAAAGGCATCACTATATTGGCAAAAAACACTTCAGTCTTTTACAAAGATACGAAAATCAACATTATTGATACTCCTGGACATGCTGATTTTGGAGGTGAAGTTGAGAGAACTATCAATATGGCAAGTGGTGCGCTTCTTCTCGTTGACGCCGCAGAAGGCCCTCTTCCTCAGACAAAATTTGTATTAAAAAAAGCACTTGAAGCCCGTCTTAAAATTATAGTCGTGATAAACAAAATTGATAAAAAAGACAGCAGACCACAGGAAGTACTCAAAGAAATTGAAAATCTTTTCTTAGATCTTGCGCGCGATGAGCACGCGCTTCATTTCACCACTCTTTATGCGGTGGGACGGGATGGAAAAGCGTTTTATACGCTTCCAGATCAGTATACGAGTGAGACTTCGGGAGATTTAACTCCTCTTTTTGAGACTCTCATAAGAGAAATTCCAGACGCATGTGTTCAAAAGGATGCGCCTTTTCAAATGATGATATCCACTCTTGATTATGGCAATTATGTGGGAAAACTTTCCATTGGAAAGGTCACTGCTGGAAAATGTATGAAAAATGAGATGATCTCGCTTGTTGACAATAATACAGTCATTGCGACACATAAAGTACAAAAACTTTATACCTTTGAAGGACTTGAAAAAAAAGAAGTAGATGAAGTGACAACAGGAGATATAGTCGCAATTGCGGGAATCCCAAACCTTACGATTGGTCAGACACTTACTGATCCTGACTATCCAGTCAGTCTTCCTCAGATATCTGTTGAAGAACCAACCATCAAAGTCATCATTGGCGCCAATACCAGTCCTTTGGCGGGACGTGAAGGACAGTTGGGAAGCTCAAAACAGATAAAAGAACGATTGCTTAAAGAAAAAGAAACAAATCTTGGCTTGAAAATAGAAACAAGCGCAGACGGCGGGAATTTTACTGTTCATGGACGAGGAGAGCTTCACCTTTCCATTCTTATTGAGACTATGCGTCGTGAAGGGTTTGAATTACAAGTATCACGACCAC
>CAYJVA010000083.1:0-4420 GCA_964373465.1 uncultured Gammaproteobacteria bacterium | reverse complement strand
TTGAAAGAAATAGATGCTTTTGCCAAAGATTCACACGACACCATCGTGGGTCAACTCAAAAAAATGGGCGCCTCGCTCGATTGGTCGCGAGAGGCATTTACTCTGGATGAACCGCGCAAACTCGCCGTCAACACCGCTTTCAAAAAACTTTAAAAATTATGATAAGTTTTTTTTATGAGCTTTACAAAACTTTACCTAAACTTGAACACGTCAAGACACCAAAGGTATGGCTGATTTTATCCGTCATTGGCTGGATTATCATCGGAGGGTTTGTTTTCATTTCAATTTCTTATCCAGATTTTATCCCAAGTTCTGATACTCCGTGTGTCAATACTGAGACCATACGGTGTCTACCTTCTTGAGACGGCGCAGATATTTTGCATGGGTGATGAGGGGGGTTGTGAGAAAAACTTCGCACAATTTTTGAGCTTTTTCACTGTCAATATAATCTGATCCAAGAGCCAATACGTTGATATGATCGTGTTCTCGAGCGCTTTTCACTTGATTGACATCAAACCCAAGCGCGCAGTATATCTTTTTGTATCTATTTGCTGCGATTGAGACTCCGACTCCTGATCCGCAGATGAGGATGCCAAGATTTTGACTATTTTTTGTTATAATGGATTCTAGTGTGGGCTCGCTCAAGTGAGGTGTCCGGTCTGTCAAATCGGTGCGCAGGGGTGCAATTCCCCTCGGGTCCACACTCTTATTTTCAGGCTTGACAAAATAACTGTTATTCTGTAAACTATATCTTGACAGACCGGATTTATCCTCACAAGAGTGATGCATCGTCAAATGACCTTCCGAAAGGAAGGTTTTTTGTTGGAAAAGTTTTTCAACTACTTTTTGGGTAAAATCTGGATAGTCGTCTTCTGGATCATATAGGGTATTTCCGCAGTCTTCAGCATGGTATCCTTTTTTTTTAAGCCATTCAATGAGTGTTTTTTTTAATTCAAATCCTCGATGATCCGCGCCGATATAGATTTTTTTCATATTTTCATTTTCTCATATAAATTATTTAAAAACAATAGAACCATATGTAAATACTATTGACAAAGAAGTATTACTTATTATATAGTATCATTACTATGATATATACTGCGACGGTGACTCAAAAAGGACAAGTGACTATACCTATAGATATTAGAAAAATATTAGGAGTAAAACCGTATGAGAAGATTGCGTTTAAAAGATCTGCTCATACTATCACTTTGATACCTGCACAGGATTTTTTATCCTTGAAAGGATCAATTAAGACAAAGAAAAAATATTCAGATAAGAGTGCTGATAAAAAAATACTGGAGCATGTGAAAAAAACCTATGAATAAGAATATTGACCACATTCTTGATACCAACATCCTTATTCGATTTCTTACTCATGATAGTCCAAAACACGCACAAAGAGTTAAAGAGCTTTTTCAGACTGCGCCTGCACGATCGCTCACTATTCCTGATGTAGTGATCGTTGAGATGGTCTATGTCTTATTGTCCGTCTATCAGTTGACCAAAGAGCAGATTATTCAAAAAATTGGTTTACTTCTTAATTTTGAAAAGTTTAAAATAAATACTGTTCTTTTTCAAAAAACAATGGAGTTTTATGAATCTCATACGATTTCGTTTGTTGACGCGTATGTTCTTGCATCAACTTTTTGCAAGAAAAATGCGGTGTGTTATACCTTTGATAAAAAACTTCTTGCAATCAATCAGAACAAAATCAAACAGCCTTAATTTCTACCAGTAATTATTACCTATAGCATTTTACTGCTTGATTTTTAGAGAGAGATAGAGTAATATGCGGAATCTTATCCATTATTAATACAAATCAGTAAAATATGACAAATCATGAGATATCAGGTGGGATCATTAATCCTTCAATGGATTCGGCGGATACAACGCCAGATACAAAACCGAGTAGTAGTTCAGAGTGGCAAAAACGTGAACAACAGTATTGGCAAGAAAAACTAAAACCACGCAATCCAAACAAATACCCAGTAGAGGTTCTTCCGCTTCCTGATTATATTACTCCTGCAGTAGAAGCCAAGCTCTCTCGTTTACGCATGGCAGTCCGATCTCTTCCACGATTAGATATCGGCACGCTTGACGAATTAAAACAAATGGGAGTAGATGATTTTCTTGCGCGCATTGAACAACGATATACGGGTTGGCGAGTATATGAAAAATTAAGTGATAGTGAAAAAAAAGATCATTCTCTATGGAGATTGCCTCGTGAATCATATTGGCAGTTTGTCATTGATGGAAAAGTACCATTCCCAGATTATCAGGGCGGATCATATGCGATAGAAATTATACCTAAACCTGTATGTCCAGGTTCGTATGAAAAAACACTCATAAGCGATATGTTTGGATTTCCTGATCGTTTTGGCATATCATGGAATGACGCATCTCAGTCAATACAAACTAACAAAGGAAAATTATTACAAGAAGCGGGATTACCTTCTCATTTAGACACTCGTATGCTTAAAACGCATGAGTGGAATCTGATGGCAAATCGTGAAGGGTGGGGTAAAACGAATACCTATGAGTGGGTTGAAGACAAATATCATAAGTACAGCATTTTGTACGGCATGCCGGACCATCTCATTATTGGTGATTCTGACGGTGGTGGGGCGGGGTATGTCAGCTGGTTCCGTCCTGGCCGCTCGTACGGCGACGTAGGTTTCCGTTTCGCGGTAGTTCTTGGTTCTTGATAGATTGTTCCTTGGATTTTTTGGTTGCTTTTTACTTGGATTCTTGCATTGCCCGCCTTGTGGGTCATTTTTTATAAAAATAGTGACTCATTTTTAGATGATCATAGATATCATTGACGCTTGATTTTTTATCTTTCACTTCTTTATACTTCTCAATATGAAAAGTGGGACTTCTCGCTCAAAAAACTTTTTGACCTCTTTCCAATCGATTGTACGTAACATTCGTGGCGTTTCGTCTTTTTCCGCATCTTCAAAATAAGTGAGACTTTTTAAAATATGAAGCATATTATAATGTACTTCTTTATATTTTTTTTCAAAAAACTGCATTATTGTTGGTAGTGAAAAATCGCTCTGACAGATCGTATATAAGTCAATAAAATCTCTTTTTGTCCCTCGTGAAGAAAGAGCGTCTATTTTCATACACGCTATATCTGTTACACTCGCAATGCGAATAGTGTTAAATGTGTAGATAGGTTGAATGAGTGGATAAGGATATAAAAAAAAACTGATTTTTACTTCATTGAAAAAACCAATAAATGTATTCTCATCGTTTTGTACAATCTCTAGTCTGCCAAGGTTTTTGAGTTGAGATGCGATAACAATTGGTTTTTCTGGCGTTTGACTAAAAAAATCTAAATCAAATGAATAACGATGACCATAATATAAAGACAAGCCAGTACCTCCTGCTAAATAATAGTGAGAGACGAAAGGGACTTTTTTTAATAGCTCCAGATTTTTTTGTGTTTGTCGCGAAAGTCCTTTTGTAAACATACGATTTCTTTTTCATTAATCTGGTTTTTAAATAATAATGCAAAAAAATGAGCGGTTTTTTTACTGATGTTTCTACTTTTTTTTAAAACAGAAAGTATATATTCATCCCCAACATTCTTTTTTAACCATAAAAAAGCGTCAATGTCGCCGTATTCTAAAAGTCTTTCGGTAATATATTTTTTTCGCTCATTATATATAAGTTGAGTGAAATCACTATCCCAAAAATACTTGCTCAACTGAGAAGGGATATTAACTGCCATATAGTTTACAGTATACTCATCGTAGTTGAAATTGCAATGCAATTTCAACATATGAAGAGTTATACCGCTACAAGATAAAAGAATTTATTGCAATTTGATCTGAAAGCGGTATATATCAAAATTGGATAAAAAACGTTGACCCCTCAAAGTAGATGTGTGATATCACCTATAGCATTTTAGTCCTTGACATATTCATTTTCTGTGATAATATATCGTTAGTTTTTGAAATCAAGAGTGAGGGGGAGAGTCTTGGCTCGTTGATCCCTCCCGCAACCGAACTTGATCTAAACAGTCAAGTCGCGGTGCGACAGCCAACCCTGTAAAGGGGGGGACGATTTGATCCACACTATACGCGAGAATGCGTATACAGGATAAACGATTTTTTCGTATAAAGTATCATTTCATTCACCCTCTCTAAAAAAAGGAGAGGGTTTTTTATTCAGATTATTCCGATCTAATCGGAATATATTAAAAGTTGTTTGAAAAAATAAAAATATGGAAAGAGAACAACTGAGACCAGAAAAATATACACAGGAACAAGCGTGGGACGAAGCAGATAAATTAAAAGAGATCATAGCAAGCGGAGAAGCGAAGAACTATAAAGAAGCAAATATTTTCCTTGCTCAAGGTGTCATTGATCAAGCCATAGACCAATTAAGCATTCATTCTGATCCTTCTACA
>CAYJVA010000082.1:0-4434 GCA_964373465.1 uncultured Gammaproteobacteria bacterium | reverse complement strand
AGGGTATGCCCTCCGATTCGGAGGGTATGACATTTTCATTTTGGTTTGACAGTGCTTATTATTTTATATAAATTTAGACTATCATATAGACCTAATTGTTAAGCACTTTACTTTAAGAGGGCATGTCATGAATAAACTCAACACGCGTTTATTTTAAGTACTACATGACTATCTTTCTGTCACATTTTCTATATTGACAAAAAAAGATTTATAACATATATTAAAAATAGGGTAATTATTTATACATTTGAAATCCAAAATAAACTATGGCAAAAAGTAAAAAAAATACTTCGCAAAGTAGTATTATTCAAGCCGGAGTTGTATTTATTGTGCTTGCCGCAATTATCATAGTGGCATACGTAATAAAAAACTACACCTAAATTCGTATTAAAGATAACATAATCAACGTAAGAAGTGGTATTTTTTGACAAGCGTAGTATTTCTCCACCAGTTACCTAATCCAAATGCAGTACTTTGTTTTATTGATGCGAAGCCAATAAAAATAATCATATAGACAATATGCTCGTCAATAAAGGGATTATTTTTTGGAGGGAAAAGCGACAACCACATTAAAAACATAAGAAGTGCTCCACTTATTCCCGCGATACGCATGCCAATCCCAAGAAAAACTGCCATACCAATACATAACAGTCCCATCATGAACAAAAGATCAACTATTATACTTCCTGCAAGATTTTGAAAAAAAGGAGCAAAAAAACCTGTGGCTCCAAATTTAAGAAAACCAAACGTGGGAGAGACGCCCCTTATCCATGACTTGTCAAGCGCGGTGGAAAAACCCACTCCTAATAATTTATCAAAAAATGCCCACAAGAATATAAAAGACATCGCCAATCGCAGAAAAACCCATATGTAAGAGATGTTTAAAGATGCGCTTTTTTCATCCATATATATACTATGAAAATAAAAATTATAAAACTATTAATTGCAGAAAGTATACAATAAAAACAAAGTGCTTTCAAGATGATAATTTGTACGTATACAAAATAAGTAGAAAATAAAAATCCAAGTGTAGAAAAAAATGAAAAAACACGTACCCATTGGTTTGTTTTGTAAATAAGAAATAAAATAATAGTCAAAAAAAGAATAGAATAGTGTACAACCCCCCATACGGAAACAGGTATATCAAAAATATATGCGTATGAACTATTGATTACTGTCCCACAATCAAAAAGTGAACCAATAGTACACGGTGGAATTATTTTTGCATAATGTTCATATGTCAAATATACTGAGTCTATCAGACCAACAAGTGAAAAAGAAAGTAAAACACAAAACAGTTTTCTCATATTTATAATGGTATTATATATATTAACGAAATGAACACTATTACGACAAGACCTCTATCGTCAACCCGCTGGTCTATGATGATTAAATTTGCGTGTTTAGTATTGTTTTTTTGGTTTGTAACACTGACTTTTGAATATTTTTTTCTTACCAACCATCATCTTGAATTATCACTCATAAGAAGTTTTGCCATAAGCGGTGAGATATTGATAGGTCTTGCGCTTTTCTCAAGTACTCTTTTTAAATGGCACCCAAGGTGGGGAGCCTATTGGCGTATCAGACGGTATCTGGGAGTATCTGGATTTATCCTTATTTTTTTCCATGTAGGCACAGTTATGCGATTCATTTTTAAGTATGATCTTTCCCGTGCTTTTTATTCATTCAACCCATTGGTCAACCCTATTATATTTGGTGCGATCTCATATATTATTTTATTTATTATGGCTATCACCTCAACTGACTGGATGGTAAAAAAGCTTACACCCCGTATATGGAAATTCATTCATCGGTTTGTCTATATTGCCTATATAAGCTCTCTATTTCATTTTATCGTAATAAATCCACAGGCTCTCAATAACCCTCTAGGATATGTGCTTTATCTTATTACAGCGTTTGTGCTTTTTAGTCAATTATTTTGGTTTTTCAAAATAGCATCTCAGAAAAAATTCAGATCATGGGGAAGCGCTGTTGGTATAAGCTTAATTATACTTACTCTTATAATGACATATTTCCTTCTTATGAGAACACTCTAAAAGATCATTTAACCATCTACTATCTCTTTTCTTTATATACCCATCGTAGTCCCGCCATGGCGGGACGTACGGAGGGTTATGCCGTCCCGCCTTGGCGGGATTGCAATCTCATCTGAAAGCGGTATAACCCTTGGTCCCGCGTACACGACGGGATTCCCGCATACGGGGTCGTTTACGACCCGTTTTGGGATGATACGCTGAAATTACTTTTGCAATTTCAACTATGATGACTATAATGATAGATACTATCTATATAAATAGCAAATAAACAATAAGTAGTTTGCTTATATTTTAAAAATATGGACAATAATAAAATTGATCAAACCATACAAAACAATACCGAAATAAAAAATGTACACATACAAAAAAAAACTTTATCTCACTGGGAAGAATCAATAAAGAAATATACGATAGCTATAGCAATGAGTTTAATGTTTTTTACCATCTTTTCTTTTTATTTATATTTACGACGCGGGTATTATGATCTTTTTATCATTAATAAAGTGTTTGCAGGCGTTGCAACAATTCAACTTGGTATAGTTTTACTTATTGGCACAGCATCAAGAATAAATTCAGCATATGCAAAATATATTCCTTACCGAAAAGCACTTGGCATCATTGCTTTTTTCTTTGCCTTTTTTCACACAATTTCATCATTTTTTTTTCTCCCCAATAAATTTCCTTTGCAGAGATTTTTTACAACAGGTATCCTACCTTTTATATTCGGACTCACTGCAATACTTATCTTGATGGCTATTTTTGCCATATCAAATAATATCTCAATAAAACAAATAACACCAAAAAGATGGTGGAGGTATCAGAGATGGGGTATTAGAATAGCTTATATCTCTATCATGCTTCATGTTTTTGTTATGAAGCTGGAGGGATGGATTAACTGGTATAAAGAAGGTGGAAGCACTGAGCTTATACATCCTGAGTGGCCGGGATTGGGAATATTGATTGCATGGGGTATGCTTTTAGTCGTAGTTGTTCGTATCACAGAACTAATTCATATAAAATGTGCAAAATTCGCTTTATATGGAGGGATAATACTCCTTCCTCTTATTTATGGTCTCACTTTTATCTGGGGAGTTCAATTTACAACTAAATAATAACCATATTCTTATATCAAGCCATATACTTTTTTCCCTTCAATGCATCAGGAAGAAAAGATTCTTGTGAGTATTTTTCATAGCCTTTACCATACTGTAACTTTTTCATCAATTGAGTCACAGGGTTTCGAATTCTTAAAGGTATGGGAAGATTTCCTAATTTTTTTACATCTTCCATTGCCTTGCAATAAGCATCATACGCGCTTCTATTTTTTTTGCATTGGGACAAATAAGCAACTCCTGTGGCAAGATTAATAGCGCACTCAGGCAATCCGATTATTTCAACTGCCCTAAATACATCATTGGCGACAACCAAAGCCGTAGGCTGTGCCAATCCAATATCTTCTGAGGCAAAAATAACCATTCTGCGTGCGATGAATGTGGGATCTTCACCCGCGTCAATCATACGAGCTAAATAATATAAAGCTGCATCTGGTTGGCTTGCTCTCATGCTTTTTATAAAGGCAGAAATAGTATTATAATGCTCTTCTCCTTTTTTATCATATCGTAAGAATTTTGACTGCAAGGCATTTTTTAAATTCTCTACTGTAATCTTCTTATATAATTTATGGGTATCCTCAAGCATGGTGATGGCCTGACGTGCATCGCCATTGGCCATATTAATAAGCCATTCTTGAGCATTTTCATCTATCTTTAACTGTGTTCGTTTGATAATGTCTCGCATATTCTCCGGGGAGAGTTCATTGAGCACAAAAACTCTGCACCGTGAAAGAAGCGCGGGGATCACTTCAAAACTTGGATTTTCAGTTGTTGCGCCAATTAAAACAAGAACTCCTTTCTCAACATATGGAAGTAGAAAATCTTGTTGAGACTTATTAAAACGATGTATTTCATCCAAAAAAAGCACTTGAGGCATTCCTTGAAGTTTTTGCTCTATTATTCGTTTGATATCCGCCTTCCCAGCTGAAACTGCAGATAATTCGTGGATCTGAGCGTCCAGACTCTGAGCATATATTTTAGCCAAAGTAGTTTTACCGCTTCCCGGTGGGCCCCACAGAATAAATGAAGAAAGATGTTTATTTGTTATAGCTCTTTGTAATGGTTTATTATCTCCCACTAAATGTTCTTGACCGATAAACTCCTTAAGACTAGTTGGTCTGATTTTTGAAGCTAAAGGTTCCATAATTAAGAAAGATCACATTATCATATACCGCTTTCAGATGAAATCCGATTTAATCGGATTGAAATTGCAATAAATCCTTTCATCTTTCCCGCAAAGCGGGATCTCGTATGCGATGATCAGC
>CAYJVA010000081.1:1653-4441 GCA_964373465.1 uncultured Gammaproteobacteria bacterium | reverse complement strand
AAAAATAAAGAAAAAGAAAACGGAGCGGTTATATTCAGAAAAGACGGACGCTATTGTCTGGGCATAATGCAATGTGAACACTTGGATTTATTTATCGAAAAAAACCAAGAAGAATTTACTGATAGCGGATATGAAAAAATGGAGTATAAATATTTTCCGAATCCTTCTCAAATGATTCCAAAGTGTTCAACCCAACTATCCACTGTTAAAAAACACTTTGATAAGTTCGAAGACGATTATTACCTGAAGAGTGATGTATTTGTCGCTCCATTGTGTATCAGCAAAGAAATTTTTGATTTGAATAACTTTGAGTATCAGAAGTCGTATTTGGAAACACTAAATGGAGCGAACCCCGATAAGTCGTTGCGAGTGAAAGCGAATAGTAAGAAGCAAAACCAGATCAAGTTGTTCCAAAAACAATTTTTGGAATTAAGCAAAAACGAAAGGGCATACAAGTCAGCGTTGAAAAAGTGGATAAATTTCTGTAAGGAATTTCTAAAATCGTATGAAAGCACCGCGACATCTAATTTTGATTATTCTCATATAAAATCAACCGAGCAATATAACTCTATAGATGAATTTTATCGTGATGTTGAAAAAGGAAGTTATAAAGTTTCATTTTTACCGATATCAGAAAAATATCTAAAGGAAAAAAACGAGAAAGGCGAGTTGTTTATTTTTGAAATTCACAACAAAGATTGGAATTTGAAAGACGGCAAAAAGAAAGAGGGAGCAAAAAATCTCCATACTTTATACTGGGAACAGCTATTCAGTAATGAGAATGAAGCGCAAAACTTTATCTTCAAGTTGAATGGCGAGGCCGAACTGTTCTTTCGCCAGAAGACAAAAGAAGAAAAACTTGGTTATAAAAAATGGGATAACGAGAATAAAAAATGGGCAAAAATGGAAATTAAAGGGAGTGGGGCGGTTGTGGATAGAAAACGCTACTCGGAAAATGCTATTTTGTTTCATTGCCCCATTACGATTAACCGCGTATCGGAAAACAAGACGGATGGGCAAGTGAATGCCGATATTAGAGAGGTAATTGCCGATAATAAAGAACTGCGCGTTATTGGAATAGATCGCGGAGAAAAACACCTTGCGTACTACTCTGTGAGTGATCAGAATGGGAAAATTGTTGAAGACGGATCTCTGAATACCGTTGGGGAAGCCGACGGCAAGTCAACTCCATACATGGAAATTCTTAACAAACGCTCAAAAGAGCGCGAGGCGGCGCGGCGCGAATGGCAAGAAGTGGAGCAGATAAAAGACACTAAGAAAGGATATGTGTCTCAAATTGTGCGCAAAATCGCAGATCTCGCCCTCAAACATAATGCGATTATTGTGCTTGAGGATTTAAGCATGCGTTTCAAACAAATAAGGGGCGGAATAGAAAAGAGTATCTATCAACAGTTTGAAAAACAGCTTATTGATAAGTTAAGTTTCTTGGTGAACAAGAAGGAAATTGATTCAACTAAATTCGGACATCCCCTCAAAGCATATCAACTCGCTTCCCCAATTACCGCATTTAAGGATATGGGCAAGCAAACTGGCATTATTTTTTATACCGAAGCTGGTTATACATCGCGTACCTGTCCTGTGTGTGGATTCCGTCGCAACATACAATTGAGATTTGAGAGCATAGATAAAGCGGAAGAAAAATTCAAAACCTTTGACGCTTTTGTCTACAATTCAACCAAAGATGTTTTTGAGGTTTCATATTCACGAGAAAAGTTTTTAAACAAAGAACAGAAAAGGCAAAGCAAGGCGAGAAACAAGTTGTATGAGGATAAAAAAGCGCAAGATAGTTTTACTCTTACTACGAAAGATGCAGTTCGCTATAAATGGTTTCAGCATGGTTCTCCTCGTTTGCGCGCAATGGAAAAGATAGAAGGCGTTTCCGACTTCGGGGAAGTTGAGGGACAAGAAACGAAGCGCGGTAAGACAAAAAAATTTGATGTCACATTGTTTATTAAAAGTACTTTCAAAGAAGAAGGAATTTTATTGATCGGCGGCGATTTGAAAAATGCAGTTATAGAAAAACGAAGTAAGGGATTGTATGAAAAGTTATTTTTTGCTTTCTATTTGTTGACCGAAATAAGACATTCAATTTCGGGGACAGAAATAGATTACGATTACATTCATTGCCCACACTGCCTATTTGATTCACGAAAAAAATTTCAAGGTCATGAATGGAACGGCGACGCAAACGGCGCGTATAATATCGCGCGCAAGGGTATTATGCTTCTGGAGAAAATGAGACAATACAAAAAAACTGAAAATCTTGCGGATATGAGCTGGGGCGACTTGGCAATAAGCATTGAGGAGTGGGACAAGTTCGTTCAAATGAAATCTTAAGCTTATATTTCCCTATCTTTTCATCTCCAACGCCGATTGGGATAAAGCCGTTCAAGATTGGGATAACTACGTAAAAAAATAAAACCGTTATTTTTCTCCGGTATGGTATACTATGGGGTATGGATACGACTATACCTATATCTGCGATCAATGATTTTTTGTTTTGTCCCAAATCGTTATATTTGCATAGTATCTATATTCCTTTTGAAAAAAGCATGTATCATGATACTCCTCAGACCAAAGGAAAAATCAGCCATGCGACCATTGATGATCATTCATATACGACATCAAAATATATTTTGCAAGGGCTATCGGTTTATAGCGAGAAGATTCAAGTGAAAGGAAAAATAGATATATACGACTCAAAAAATAAATATCTGATTGAGCGTAAATACAAAATAAAATATATTTACGATGGATACAAATATCA
>CAYJVA010000081.1:0-1643 GCA_964373465.1 uncultured Gammaproteobacteria bacterium | reverse complement strand
TATTCAAGAGATGAGTTATGAGATCAGACGGTTGTTTCTTCATTCTCTGTCTGATAATAAAAGATACGAAGTGCCACTTCCTGACGAGATTGAGCGAATGAAGTTTGAATCGGTGGTTTCGCATATCAAATCGTTTAACTCACATTCTATAAACCTACATTCATGTAGTCGGTGCGCAAACAATATTTATGGATTACTGAATTGGTAAACAATTATGATTTCTTTTCCTGATTTCAAAGAAAAACGCATTTTATTTATTCTTGCAGAGTATGGATACGACAATCTGGTTCATCTCAAAAATGATAATATTCGTTTTGTGCGTAATGACGAGATAGTTGATCAAATCTCTTGTCATATAGTATTTGCCGTTTTTATTGTCGGTGAATTGAGCATTACTTCAACGCTTCTCAAGAAGCTTGCCTCGCATGGCATATCAGTCTTTTTTCTAAATCGTAATCTTGCAGTGAAAACAACTATGATGAATGGAGCTGAAGGAAATTATATTTTACGTCAAAAACAATACACTTCTACAAATCATTTCGCTATTGCCACATATATAGTACGCAATAAAATCTCAAATCAAGAAGCGGTGTTGCAAAAATGCAAAAAAACATACGATAAATCCGTGTTTGAACATGCGCGAAATCTCATGGAAAAAGCAAGAGATATTCATCAACTTCTTGGTATAGAAGGTAATGTGAGTAAAACATATTTTCAGAGTTTATTTATGGAGATTGGATGGCATCGTCGAGCGCCACAAACAAAAGAGGATATCAATAATTTACTATTAGATATAGGGTATACCTATTTGTTTAATTTTTGTGACGCGCTTCTTCGTTTATTTGGTTTTGATACGTATAAAGGATATTATCATCAATTATTTTTTCAAAGAAAATCGCTTGTATGCGATGTAATTGAGCCATTGCGACCCATCATAGATAGTCAATTATTAAAAAGTTTTCATTTGAAGCAAATACATGAGGAGGATTTTATTTTTCAAAACGGACGATTTGAGTTTAAAAAAGGATTTAAGGGTGCGCGGACGTACAGTTCTCTTTTTTTACAGACAATACATGACCATAAAAAAGGAATATATGAATATATATTAGGTTTTTATCGGCATATTATGAACGATACTAAATATCAGTTTCAGGTATTTGATATATGACTTATGCTTATAGTTTCTTATGATTTTGCGAATGATAAAACAAGGAGCTCGTTTTCCAAGTTTTTAGAAAAATATGGGAGGAGAATGCAGTATTCAGTATTTCTTATACGCAATAGTTCTCGTATCTTGCAAAACATACTCATTGAGATAGAGTTGCGTTACAGTAAGTCATTCAAGAAAACTGATAGTATCGTGATATTTTCTCTCTGTGAGGGATGTAAAAAGAAAATGCATCGGTATGGATGCGCGCGACATGATATGGAAGATGTGGTATACTTTGGGACATAAAGCACATTGACAAAATGATAAAAAGTGGAAGTGAAGTTATTTTTATTTGAGAATCTTAGTCTTTATGAGCCTGTTATTCTGTCATTTAAGCTCAAAGTCGTCTTTGATATATTATCAAGATTTGCATCTTTAGAGTGTTTTGACAGCAAACAGGCTCTCAAATACAAATAAACCATTTCTACTTTTG
>CAYJVA010000080.1:0-4502 GCA_964373465.1 uncultured Gammaproteobacteria bacterium | reverse complement strand
ACAGATTAAAAATCCCGAGGTGATATACTTATCACACCTCCAAGGTGATAATCAAGGTGATTATTAGCCTATTCCTACTCTAAACTCAACCACCTCTCCTTCTTTCATACTATAGTCTTTTCCTACTGTTTTTACTTTTCCTCTCTCTCGTGCAATGATCCAACCATTACACTTTATAAAATCATCAAAGCCTATCACATCTGCTCGGATGAAGTGTTTCTCAAAGTCAGAATGAATCACTCCCGCAGATTGTGGCGCGCTTGTTCCTTTTTTTATAGTCCATGCGCGCACTTCCTTTTCTCCTGCGGTTAAAAATGAAATTAGTCCAAGCATGTCGTATGCTTTTTTGATAAGACGTGTGAGACCTGTCTCTGTGAGATGAAAAGATTGAAGATAGGTGCGTTGTTCTTCATCGGTAAAGCTTGCCATATCATTTTCCATTTTGGCGCATAGATAGAGCCATGGCGCATTTTTATCAATACTATTTATCGTCTCGCTTATTCTTTTTTCGGTTTCTTCTCTGTGTCCAAGTTGATTTTCAGACACATTAAAGAGATATACCACTGGTTTTATCGTGAGAAGATGCAAAGATTGTATATTTATTTTCTCATCATCAGTGAGAATCATTTTACGTACAGGAATGCTTGTATTGAGTAGTTGCTTGATTTTACAGACTGTCTGATACTGCGCTTTTTCCTGTTTTGAAGCATTCATTTTTGGTTCTCTTTGTCTTTCAAGAGTGCCAAAATCTGCGAGCATGAGTTCTGTTTCAATCGTGGCAATATCATTTTGAGGATTGTATTTTTCTTCCATATGTATGATGTCTTTATCCTCAAAAAGCCGTACTACATGCACGATCGCTGAAACTTCCCTGATATAAGATAAGAATTGGTTTCCGAGTCCTTCTCCCTTTGAGGCGTTTTTCACCAGTCCCGCGATATCATAAAATTCGACTACTGCGGGGATGATTTTTTCTGTTTTGACTATCTGTGCCAGTTTTATCAATCGATCATCCGGCACTTCAACAATACCGACGTTTGGTTCTATAGTACAAAAAGGATAATTGGCGACATCGGCTACACTTTTTTTCAAGAGCGCGTTAAAAAGCGTTGACTTGCCGACATTGGGAAGTCCTACGATACCGATTTTCAATGTCATAATTATTTTCTTTTGACCAAAATGATATTTAAAGAACTAATAAATACGTATGCGTTCATGATGTATAGATTATATCAGATGTGATTGGACTCATTTGACTTATATATCTTGATTTGATAAGATATACCTTATTATTGAGAAAAGTTTTTTTTAGACACGAGGTTAAAATATAGTATAGATTTTATGAAAACAGAACGTTCTTTTTTCAGTTTTGCTCCATCATATGAGGATACAAGTATCAAATATAGTATGTTTCAAAGATTGCAAGAGCTTTTTCCTCACGAACATGGATTGATAGAGAAAGGACGTTTTTTTAATACTATTTTATTTACAAATAATGGCGTTTTAGATCCTCCTCGCATTTTCTATATTTCAGGTGATCATGGTTTCTTAAGTAGATGTAGTGCAAGAAGTGTAGAAGATGATAGAGTATTTATAGAAGCCTTATTTTTTTCTCCGACTAATCTCAAAAGTAGCATGAGCATCATATCAAAGTCAGAGTTAAGCACGGGTAAGCAAACTTTATTACGCTGTGAACGTAATCCAAACACTTATTTTGCTGTTTGGATTGATGTTTTATTCATGTATCCTCCTTTCGTTAGTCAAGAGATAAGGAAAATAAATGCGCATTTTTCATGAAGCCTGTATGACAACCACATCAATCCTATTTTCTATTTATACTACATAATTTCATCTTTTTTCGCTCTCACAAAATTAATCCATTCTTCAACGATCTCAAAAATAAGCTTAAATGGCGCTTCTATCAACACATCAAAAATAAGAATAAAAATATTGACTTTTGCGACACCCTGACTTAATAATTTCCCGACTGATACTATAGGCATAAAGAAAAAATCAATCACAGGCGATAAGATACTGCCCTTATCTTCAAGCGTATATTCTCTCGCTGTTTGTCGTATACGATAGGCGAAAAAAGTGACAACTGTAAGGAAAAATATAAAAATACCTTTGCTCACGAGAGTAAATTTGAAAAAATCAAGCGCATAATAGATAAGGGTAAACGTCACTCCAAAAGTAAAAAGATAAAACACAGTAAATCCAAAAATTAAGAGTGGTCGCTTGGTTGACGTGCGGTGAGTAAGAAGCGTTTTTGTGATCTCAAATGAAGGGTCTTTATTCAGTATATCAATAATACGATTATAAATATTTCGCGTATTTTTCTCAGAAGGTACAGTAACAATAGAGACAACCATAGTCATCAAAATAGGAGGAAAAAGCGCATTGACAATAATGGGGGCAATCAATGCTTCCTTATAAAAATAAAGAGATAGTGGGTATTCTAAAAGTAAAATGAAAAGCATTTTGGTAAGAAAAATATAAATGACGCTTCGTACTGCGGCACGCTGTAATTTTTTACTTGTTTCACGGTATTTTTCTCGACAGATAGAATCTACTTTTTTCCATAATTCTTTTTTGTTCATCAGAATGTTATTCAAATCTGAAGGATTACGGTCAATTACCGCAAACAATATGCGAAAAGGCGCGACTTGCTTGCGGGTAAATTGTGATAGCTTAAGGTGAAATTCGTTATGCACTGTTTTTTCAATATGGTGAATTATATGTGGAAAATGAGAGATAAGGTCATCAAGTTGAGAGCTGGTACTGCCAATTAACGATTGATGAGAAAGTCTGAATAAATGATAGCGCGTATATGCTATGTCGCTTCTGGCAAATCCATTTTCGCTTGCAACATAAAAAAATGTATCCTTTATACCATCAGGAACTTCCTTTATGGTGATTTTATTTTTAAGCACTTGATAGAAAAAATATAAATATGCTGATTTTTTTTGTGTTTCTTCTCTATGTAATTCTTCCTCAATCTCACAGGTGAGAAAATCCATAAGAGCGCGTAAAAACAATACGCGTTCGTTATACGGACGTCCATTCACAATTCTTTTTTTCAAAAATACATACTGATCAATAATCGTTTGAATGAGGGTAATCTCATTTTGGGTGATTGAGTGGGGTGCGAGGTATCGCGCCCATAACAACTCGCGAGTAAGATTTTCTCCTTCTCCGCGTCCATCTGGATTAAGTACTAATCGGCGTTTTAATATCCGTTCAATTGCCGCTCTTCGTATGAGATGCTCCTCGCGAAACTCAACTGCGTTGCGCACTTTTTCATATAATATGGCAAAAAAGGATACTGTTTGGGATACCGTGATAAATGATGCGTCATGTGGTTTGCTTTCTTTTTTTATAGATGAAATAGTATTAAGCAGTGCGAGTGTGTAGGGGGAAAGGATAATACTTTCGGTTGATGAATTTGGGACAGTGGTCATGATTTTATTATACCACATGCTTGTGGTATACTCATGGCGTGATTATTTTTGCGACAGATTCAGGCATTGAACGCACGGGATATGCTTTTTTTGATAAAAAATCTTCATCTTATACCTTATTGAAATATGGATGTATCATAACTAAAAAAAGTTGGAAGCTTGAAACAAGGCTCAAGAAAATTTATGACGACATATTATCATTATTTAAAGAACATCGTCCTGATATACTTATTATAGAGCAACTTTTTTTCAACACGAATCAAAAAACCATCGTATCAATCGCTCAATCACAGGGAGTATTATTGCTTCTTGCCGCGCACTATACTATTCCTGTTAAGTTTTTGACACCGATCCAAATCAAATATATATTGACTGGGTATGGGAGGTCGGACAAGAAAAATGTACAAAAAATGGTTCAGTTATTACTCGGTCTTGAGAAGATGCCTGAGCCAGATGATGTAGTTGATGCGATCGCGTGTGGATTGGCGTATTGTCAAACGAATCAATCGTTAAAATAAAAAATTAAATATAAAATATAAAAAATGAGAAGTACAAAAAAATATGATTGGAAAAATTAAGGGGGTGCTTATTGAAGTTGATGAAAATAAGGGGTTGGTTGAGACCGCGGGAGGAGTATTTTATATCATTTTCCTCCCCATTCGTTTTGTTGCGTTGCATAAAATTGGTGAAAAAATCTCAATATATACTTATCTGAGAGTAAAAGAAGACAATCTTACTTTGTATGGATTTGAAAACAAAAAACAACAACGTATTTTTGAGATGCTTATAACCGTATCAGGTATTGGGCCAAAATCAGCATTTACCATCATCTCGCACAAAGATGCAGATGAGTTGTCTCAGGCCATACTCACCAATAATGTAGAATTTTTTGAAGATATTCCGGGAGTAGGTAAAAAGTCAGCTCATAAAATACTTCTTGAATTATCATCAAAAATGGGTAAGAAGAGCTTGGAGATTTCATCGTTTATGTTGTCGCCTGAGGATAATATTGTCATTGATGCGTTAGCTTCAATTGGTTTT
>CAYJVA010000079.1:0-4586 GCA_964373465.1 uncultured Gammaproteobacteria bacterium | reverse complement strand
TTATTTTGCTCAAAAACCTGCCAACGCATTTCATTTTTTTTCAGAATAAAAATTGTGCATGTCTGAATACGAAGATCATTTTGCAGAAAGGTAAATAAAATAGTCAGAAGAGATGTTGAATCCCTGAGGTTACGTAAATTATTATTAAATTGGCTGATAAGTGTAGGGAAATCAATTTTTTCTTTGAAAAATATCTCGTCAACAATCTGTTGTGTTTTATCTTTGAATAGAGAAAAAAGATACAGACAGATGGTAAAAAAAAGAGCGTTTATGATGAGTGTTGAAGTATTCCATAGTGAAGGAGAAAAAATAAGAAAAAAACTCACATAGAAAAAAATGAGAATACTGGTGAGGACAGTGTATCCTATGGTTCTTCCCATGATAAGCTTAATATCAGTGAGCTGATACCGTAAGATAAAATAACTCATCAGGGTTGCAAAAATCCCGACCATAACATAGCCAATAGGTGGAAATGGCAAAGCAATGCCATAAGCAGGTAAAAAATCAGAGATTCCTAAAAAAGCGAGACCGCCGGTTAAAAGCACATAAAAACTCCATATTTTTTGTCCATTTTGTGCTTTTTTAAACTTTATGTAAAGGTTATGTATAAAAGCTGGTATAAAACAGAGATAAAGAAGAAGGGCGAGCAGTCCAAGACTGCCAAGTTTGATATAGTATCCCCATGAATAATGATATATCCCTTGAGTAAATGAGGTAATGCTATTGAGTGTGGCAACTACGATGGTTAAAACTATTCCTGATATTATTATTTTTTTTTGTCCACGGTCTTCTGCGTAGTAGACTGAAAATGCGTAGGTACTTATTGGAATGCTCATGACTGCTATGAAGCCAATTTTGGTTAAATATGTGGCTATATATATCGGAAGTAAAATATGCAAGTCCCATCCCGGCAAGCCACACGAAGACCGCTAACTCAAAAAAGAAAAATGAGCGATGTAACGAGGATTTGGGATTTTGAATGAGTACCAAAATACCTTGAGTAAGAAGAAATGCGCCGACAAATAATTGAGGTATTGCGACTGGGTTAAAAAAAAATGATTCGGTCATGATATCTATAATACCATGTTACCCCTGACTATATTCACGTAATTTTTTTAGCGCTTCATCTTTACTTGGCAAAGAAGAACCTTTATATTGTATAGATTGAGTGTGTATACTACATGATGAAGCATATTGCATTGCTTCGAGATGAGCATCGGTAGAGCTGAATTTTTTCATATTATGAGATGTGTCCCACATACTAACGGTGATAAATAGAGAAGTATTATCGCTCTCTCTAAAAATTTTGTTTTTAAGCAATCCCTCTGCGGTTTCAAGTTGATTAAATACTTCTTTGGCGAGACGAAGAAATAATTCCATCTTATCTGGTCTAACTTCAATATATGTGATTGAAATAATACTTTGTGGAGTGAAATTTTGTTCTCTTTCATGTCTCATAGTCATAATATGAAAATTATACTATATGCATATCATGATTACCAATTTTTTTATTGGTTGTGTGGGTAAAATACCAGTTCTTTGAGTGTTATGATTTAATTTTTTTCAGTAGCGTCAGTATCTGGTATGCGTGCGGTATTTGAATATGTGGGTAGGGGTGTAGTTAGATTTTCTTGTTTGGACGTAAAAAAAAGTTGGCGATTATTTTCGTGGTGAGTATCCAAAGGAGCGTATACATCATGACCCACGATATGATTTTTCCAGCATTTTTTACTAATCTTTTTCAATTTTATTATGATTTGATTTAATCGTTCAGCCATAATAAGAATAGTATATCAAATTTGATTTTCAATTGATAGAAGATATCTCTGATAAGAATAACCAAGATCATTCATACAATTTTTAATTACCTCTTGAGATGAAAAACCACATGCGATAAGCTCGGATGCTCTTTTTTTCAGCCAATGCGACAGTGTGCCTACCCCTGTGATATAAAAACCAATAGTTGATGTATGCCTATTCTTGTCCGTGAATTGATTATACAATGACTCGTGAGGGATTTTTGAGCTTTTTTGTATTTCATGGATTATGCTTCTGGGAAGTCCATTGAATTCTACGCCCATTCTTCCTGTGTCAAATGGTTCGTTGACAAATTCTATGAGTTTATTGACCATATATTCTGCACTATATGTTTTTTGGTTTGGTCCTGCGATGAATGCCTCAACTCCTTTTTTTGCGATTTCAATACTTGAAATATGAGCATTTCTCAGTGATTTTGTGGTGACTGGGTATTGAAATAATTCTGAATATCTTTTTGTTAGTTCATTCAGTTTTTCTGACTGAGCGTATATTTGTAATTTCCAGATAAGTACACGAGTAAATTCTTGAATGGCAATCAATTTGTATGGATGAGCGCCACATGTGTCCATATTTGATATCTCAATAGTGCCGTGTGGAGGAATATCTATTCGTGGTCTATCTCTATGATGTCCAGCTATTCGTGAAGGATTCGGGATATTTTTTGGTGAATTGATGTCAGTATTTTTCAACCCTTCCTCAACACGAGCGAAAAACTTTTCTGTATTTTCAGGGAGTGGTTCTTCAAACACCCCACCGCCAGGGGATCCACGCCAACGAGAGAGATATCGTATTGAAAGCCAATTTTCATGATTAAGCAGTCTATATGTTATTTCATCTCGTATACGAGAGGAAAAATCATCAGGTCTATATATTTGTTTTAGGTTAGGGGAGCATTCACCATGTATGAATGGACCAGCAAGTGAAAGAGCATATAAGAGAGGAGATATTTGTTGATAAAGATTTGTCGCTTTTATCGCTGATTCAAGGTCAAGCATTTCTACATGAATTTGGAAAGATGATCCGGTAAAATGTCGCACATTTTCCCATTTTATATAATCCATTGCCATTTTTTGCACATAAGGATGAGTATGGGTATCTTTTTTTTCAATGGGTCTGTGAGGAAAAGTTGCAGTTGGGATAATATACCACCCTTGAGCAGTCATAATGGCTGAAACTTTTTTGAGTGTTTGTATCATATTTGAAGCCCTTTCTCTTAATAAAGGTGAATGATTCATATTCAACTCAATACATGAATCCATCAGTTCTGTCGAATAGTTAAGTCTGAATCCCGACTTCCGTGATTCCTCATCAAGAAGAAAGGGCATCTGACTATAAGGACCCATGACCGATTGGCTTTCTTGCGTTGAAGGATTCCATGCAAAAAGTTCCAATTCGCTTCCACTCTCGATCTGATATAATTCTACTTCTTTCTTTGAAGTAAGATAGAGTGGTCGTATATCATTTCTTGATAAAGTACCATTTTCATTTGCTCTCCATGTCGGATTTTTAATATAACTTACTGGATTATGTTGTGAATTCCATATAATACCCCCTTCTGTAAAAGGATTCTGATTTACGGTGAAGTGGTAGATGTTCATCCATCTTTGAAAACATTCTGGGGGAATTGGTCTACTATACACAATATCCTTATGTGATAATTTTTGCACTCTTGATTCTTTCATATATGTTGTATAAAGAAAAAACCCCGCCTCGGCGGGGTATGATTTGTAATCTTTGATCAATTACATCATCCTCCCGCCCTTATAGGAATAAGGAATATGAAAAAGAAGACGAAAATAATTGATAAAATAGCGCGTTTCATATATTTGAAAAATTAGTGTATCATATTCTTTTACAAATGCAAGAGGTATTTTGCAGTATGAAAAATTTAATTGAAGTATTATCGCATTTAATTACATTTCAAACCCATGAAGGAAATCCTCATAAAAAAGAAGAGGTGAAAAAGCTCTATGACTATTTTCTTTCACTTATTCCTCCGCGATATAAATATAGACGATATATGTCTCGTGGTCATGAATCTCTCTTAGTATATACAAGAAGTCTTACACATCCGCGAATTGTCTTGCAAGCTCATGCGGATGTAGTGTCTGCACAAACTTCATTATTTTCTCCTCGTATTTCGGGAAACAAACTCGTAGGACGGGGAGTGTCGGATATGAAATATGCAATTGCTTGTTATGCTCTACTATTGAATGAGTTAAATCATGATATGGATATTGCTGTATGGTTGACGTCAGACGAAGAGATTGGAGGGTTTGATGGAGTCGGGTATCTTTTGAACCAAAAAAAACTGTCATGCGATTTTTGTTTTTTGCCAGATGGAGGAGATAATTTTGGGATAGTGACACAGGCCAAAGGAGTTCTGCACTGTGCGCTTAAAAGTCACGGCATATCAGCTCATGGATCAACGCCGTGGAATGGACACAATGCAATAGACATATTAATTGATGCATACAATGAGCTGCGAAAAAGTCCTCTTTTTCAAAAAAAAAGATAATTGGCATAATACCATCAATTTTGGCAAAATTGAAGGAGGTGGTGTAGTAAATAAAGTAGCTGATTCTGCGGTTGGATATTTTGATATTCGTTTTATCAGCCAAAAAGACCATGTAGAGATAAAAAAATTATTGAGCAAAGTGATTGAAGATCATAAGCTTTCATACACTGAAATAATCAAGGGACAGCCATACGCATTAGATCACATCAATCCTTTTGTGGTTGATTTTTTACAGACTTTAGATCATCTG
>CAYJVA010000078.1:0-4643 GCA_964373465.1 uncultured Gammaproteobacteria bacterium | reverse complement strand
TTTTTGCGCAAAACTCAACGCGACTTCAGCATAATTTTCAGCATCAACCCGCCCTCCCCATTCTTTTCCTTGATTTGGCTCATTGAACAAAATGATATAACGCTCCTTCACGACCCAATTCAAAGAATCTAAGAAATTAACCCACGTATCAGCATCGTCTGTCTGTGGACGACGCCAATATGCACCATCAAGTTGGGTCGCAAGACGCACAATAGGAATAAGGTGCAATCTCCGAAGTTTATCAAAAAGCTCCTGCCATTTTCCTCTCTCACGATCATTTTCTTGGATCACCAATGTTACATATCCCCAATCCCCGCCTGACGCATTGACCAATTCAGCAGTTTGTACAAGATCTTCATCTGTTGGCTGAAGAAGAGACATCCCAAATTTATTATTTTCTGCATAAGTCGGATGAGAGTAGTAAAATAATATCATGAAAAAAAATAAAATAAATACACTATATGCAATAGTTTTTCTGATCATATATAACGATAGTATATGATATAAACACACTATCTATGACTGCAAAAAAATTACCTCTTTTTCAAAAAGCAGATAGTCGTACATTTCGCTTTAAAAAAAAATCCCTCCCACTTGAGGACATAAGATTTCTTTTTATTCCCCTTTTTATCACCTGTGTATTTTTAATTTTTATTATACGTCTTTTTCACCTTACCGTCGTCAAAGGACCATATTATCGCAGTCTTGCAGAAAATAATCGGCTCAAAGAAATATCTATTGAAGCACCACGAGGAGATATTCTTGATCGTAAAGGATTTACTATCGTCTATTCAGTTTATAATGATATAACCCATCCTGACAAAGTAACAAGAATGTATAATAATCCCATTGCTTTTGCGCACGTGATTGGATATCGACAAAAAGCATCTGCAGAGGATCTCAATCAAGATGCATGCCCAGGAGAACGACTCAAACTCAATGATAAAGTCGGAAAAGAAGGAATTGAGAAAATATACGAATGTACATTACGCGGAATTAAGGGAAAAAAATTGATTGCCGTTGATGCAAAGGGAAACAATGTTCAAACTATCCATATGCGTGCGCCACAATCTGGTCAAAAAATTCAAACCGCCATTGATAGCGAATTGCAAAAAAAAGCATATAGCATGTTGAATGATCCCGCATTTGGAGCTCTTGCTAAAAAGTCTGTGATCATAGCACAAAAACCAAAGACTGGAGAAATACTTGCTCTCGTATCATCTCCTTCTTTTTCGCCTGAGGATTTTGAAAAAAATGACCAAAACGCAATAAATGGCTATCTGAACGATGAGACGCAACCACTTTTTAATCGAGCCACAAGAGGAGTCTACCCACCCGGTTCAATTTTCAAATTATTCGTTGCCTCAGGAGCTCTTGAGGAAAAAGCAATAGACGGACATACTATGATTGAAGATGTCGGACAAATCAAAGCAGGTATCCATACTTTTGGCAATTGGTATTTTCTACAGTATGGAAAAACAGAAGGCATGCTTGATGTGGTGTCTGCCATAAAAAGATCAAATGATATTTTTTTCTATAAAACTGGAGAAAAATTAGGCGAGGATGGGCTCAAACAATGGGCATATACTTTTGGATTTGGCAAAAAAACAGGCATTGATCTCACGGATGAGCAAGGACTCGTGCCTACTCGTTTCTGGAAAAAAGAAATGATTTATGAAGGGTGGTTTCTTGGTGACACCTATAATCTCTCAATCGGTCAAGGATATCTGCTCACTACCCCATTGCAAATCAACCGAGCTGTTACAGTATTTGCTAATGGAGGTTATCTCTGTAGTCCACAATTAAAAAAATCCTCCGAAGGAATTTGTACTCAACTTCCTCTTTCTCAAAAGACAATTGATTTAGTGAGGAAGGGCATGAGAGAAGCGTGCGAGACTGGTGGAACAGGATGGCCTTTTTTTAATTTTAAAATTAAAAATGTTCCGCAAAGCGGGTCGCAAACGACCCCGTATGCGGGGATCTCGCCCAGCGGGAAAAAATTAAAAGTTACAACGCAAGAGAGCAACGAGGAACAAATACAAGTCGGGTGCAAGACTGGGACAGCAGAGTCTCATGCGATATCCAACCTTCCCCATGCATGGTTTACGGTCTTTGCGCCATTTGAAAAACCAGAGATAGTCTTGACTGTTATGGTTGAAGAATCAGGAGAGGGCTCAAACATCGCCGCTCCTATCGCGAAAGAATTATTAAAGACGTATTTTGAGAGAAAAGAATAACATTTCATACTCTTGAAGCACTCGGATTAACCCTTGATCCTCTCAAAAGAAAACTCTCTATAAAGCAATTCTCCGTTTGTAATTTTTACGCAATACACGAAAAGACTACAGACGGTTGGAGTAGTTATGTCCTCCGATTCGGAGGATATGACGGATTGATCCTTTATGGATACAAACATAAACGCATCCGTCATGGAGAGAATGAGTTCGCCAAAGGAAGAAACCACGTGAACGGTATTGAAAGTTTTTGGTCATATATGAAGAGAAGATTGAAAAAATTCAATGGCGTCCCAAAACACAAATTTCTGTTATACTTGAAAGAGTCTGAACAGAGATTTAATCACCGAGTAAATATGAAATAATCATTTAAGAAACTATTGAGAAAATATAGCTTATAGTTAGTAGTTAACTAGACAAGACCCTATACAAAATATTTATCAGTTATTATTAAAAAACTTTAGAGAAAATCCTCTCTCAAGTATCCTAGACCTAATTATACTATGAGGGAAAAAGAACCGATCAATAATAACATTCCCTTTTTTCTTTTACTCAAAGGACAATGTGGATATTCTGTCAATGAATCTTTTATAAGTACAATGACCGGAGTGCTAAAAAAAACACCACTTCTCAATTCACATATTCTATATTTACAGACATCTGAAGGTATACAAGAACAAATCAAATACGTTGCATCGCGCGGAATAATTGATTTAACCTGTGGAAATAAAGAAGATAATGTAGTTAATTGGTTACATATTGCACACGAACTAAATATAGTACTCCCTACTCAATTTCCCTACGAAAGCCTTATTGAAGCGCATGAATCAAGAGCCTGTCATTATGAAGAAATCCTGACGGAAAAAAATCCTCTTAATGAAAAATATTACTTGGACGAAGCACAAAAACACAAAAATAAAGCTTTATATCTAAGAAGAATTTTAGAAAAAATAAAGCTCATCAACCTTAAGGAAACTCTGAAAATCAACACTTAACATTGTATACCCATCGTAGTTCAATTTGCAAAACAAATTGAACGTACGGAGGGTTATACCGCTGAAAGATGAAAGGATTTATTGCAATTTCATCTGAAAGCGGTATAACCGTTCGGGGTTTGACAAAATGTCATCCTGAAGCCGATGTTACATCGGCTGAAGGATCCCTGCCTGCCATATAATTGATGGCATTGCGGGCAGGTCGCACGCCTGCCTGCCGTCAGGCAGGAATGTGCGTCTGGTACAAGACCTCCGATTCGGAGGTCAGGTTCAGAGATTCTTCCCCCGCATTTTGCGGGGTCAGAATGACACTTCTTTGGTGATTCCTGAGCGATTACATTTTTTACATTTTCGGAAAATAGGGTTTTTGAGCTTTGATTTTTATCTGTATAAATTGAGCGATGATTTTTTCAGAGGTCTCAGGCATAAAAGGCTCAAGATCAATTGCAATCTGAAGAATACGGTTAACTTGTATCTGTAAAAATCCATGCAACTCGTCTCCTCTCAAATTCCACGGTTTCTTATCGTCTATGGACTTATTAACTAAATTAATTGCCACCTTTATAATTTCTAAAGCGTCGTGAAAATGAAAATCTTTAATTCTATCTGCTACGGAAGAAGTAACGCTTGAAGAAATTTCTATCTTAAAAGTAATAAAACCGCTTGTCTCGCAGAGTTTTGCCAGACGTGAGATCGTATTTCCCAACCCATCTGCCAATTCACTGTTATAAACTTCTTTTATGCGATCAATTGAAATATCAATATCATCTGTTAAAGGCCCATATTTTAAGAAAAAATACCGCACTGCATCTGTGCCGAACTGATCAACTAATTCTGACGGACGGATTACATTGCCCAGACTTTTACTTATCTTCTGACCATTCAGATTGATAAATCCATGAGAATAAATTCTATCTGGCAATCTCAAACCAACAGATTTTAACATCGCAGGCCACAAAAGCGCATGCCACCGAAGAATATCTTTTCCAATAATATGGATAATAATCGTATCATCATGCCAAAAACCTTTTTTTATCGCTCCGGTATAATAATTGATCAACGCGTCAAACCAGACGTAGATCACTTGAGTAGAATCGTCAGGAACCATAATACCCCAACTTAATTTTTCTTTTGGTCTGGAGATTGGGATATCGGCAATACCGGGAGAAGCAAGAAACGACTCCATTTCGTGTTGGCTACTGTGAGGAATCACAAAGTGAGATCTTTTTTTAAAAAAATCTTCAAGAAACGATTGATATTTTGACCAACGAAAAAAATAATTTTCTTCTTCTTCTTTTTGTAATGTTTTTGTTACATGTAAGGGACATTTTTCATCAACAATCTCATTGGTAGTTTTATAACTCTCACACCCCAGACAGTATAATCCTTGAAACGTTCCTTTATAAATATCTCC